>NZ_JBEOWY010000007.1:0-235235 GCF_040296285.1 Kitasatospora sp. NPDC002227 | reverse complement strand
GCCAGCTGGTCCAGGTCGAGCTCCCCGGCCCGCAGCGCGGTCCGTAGCCAGCCCTCCACGGAGGTGGATGGTTGGCAGCGCAGTTCCCCGCGCCCCTTGATCGTGCGACTAGAGCTTGCGGAGCAGGGCTCGGCGGACCTTGTGGTCGGCGCCCTTCTGCAGGATCAGGTTGGCGCGGCCCCGGTTGGGGAGGACGTTCTCCAGCAGGTTGGGCTTGTTGATGGTGCGCCAGACCTGACGGCCGTACTCCAGGGCCTCCTCCTCCGGCACTTCGGTGAAGCGGCGGAAGTACGAGCTCGGGTCGAGGAAGGCCGTGTCGCGAAGCTTGCGGAAGCGCTCCAGGTACCAGCGCTCGATGTCGTCGGTGCGGGCGTCGACGTAGATCGAGAAGTCGAAGTAGTCCGCGACCGCGAGCCGGGTGCGCCCGTCGGTGCCCGGCAGCGCGGGCTGCAGCACGTTCAGGCCCTCGACGATCAGGATGTCCGGCCGCTCCACCACCAGGCGCTCGTCCGGGACGATGTCGTAGACCAGGTGTGAGTAGACCGGGGCGGAGACGCTCTCCTTGCCCGCCTTCACGTCCGCGACGAACCGCAGCAGCGCCCGGCGGTCGTACGACTCGGGGAAGCCCTTGCGGGCCATCAGGCCGCGGCGGCGCAGCTCGGCGTTGGGGAGCAGGAAGCCGTCGGTGGTGACCAGCTCGACCCGGGGGTGCTCGGGCCAGCGGGCCAGCAGGGCCTGCAGCAGGCGGGCGGTGGTGGACTTGCCCACCGCGACGGAGCCGGCCACGCCGATCACGAAGGGGGTGCGGGTCTGCTCGGTGTCCTGGGTGTCCAGGAAGGTGCCGACGGCGCCGCGCAGCTCGTGGGTGGCGTGGATGTACAGGTTCAGCAGCCGGGACAGCGGCAGGTAGACGTCACGCACCTCGTCCAGGTCCAGCGCCGTGCCCAGGCCGCGGAGCTGTTCGACCTCCTCGGCGCTGAGCGGCAGCGGAGTGCGTTCGCGCAGGGCGCTCCACTCGGCTCGGCTCAGATCCACGTACGGGGAGGGGGAGGGCGTCTGGACGCCCCGCGTACAGAGTTCGGTCAGCACGTGCTCCATTGTGAGCCGTCCGGTGGGCACCGGGTGCTGTGGTATCGGTCACTAGGGGTGGCCGACGGTGCGGTGAGGGTGTCGCCCGGGGGCGCTTATGCTGCTCAGATGTGCGGAATCGTAGGTTATGTGGGCTCATCCTCAGCCCTTGACGTAGTGATCAGCGGTCTGTCGCGACTCGAGTACCGAGGGTATGACTCGGCCGGTGTCGCGGTGCAGACCCGAGGCGCCGACGGGCAGTGGGCCCTCGCGACCGACAAGAAGGCCGGCAAGCTGGCCAATCTGCAGAAGTCCCTCGCCGAGACCCCTCTCCCGGCGGGCACCACCGGCATCGGCCACACCCGTTGGGCCACCCACGGCGGTCCGACCGACGCCAACGCCCACCCCCACCTGGACGACGACCGTCGGGTGGCCGTGGTGCACAACGGCATCATCGAGAACTTCGCCCAGCTGCGGGCCGAGATCGCCGAGCGCGGTCACACCCTCCGCTCGGAGACGGACACCGAGGTCGTCGCCCACCTGCTCGGCGAGGCGTACGCCGGTGACCTGGCCGAGGCCATGCGCGTGGTCTGCCGCCAGCTGGACGGCGCCTTCACCCTGGTCGCCGTGCACGCCGACGCCCCCGACGTGGTGGTCGGCGCCCGCCGGAACTCGCCGCTGGTGGTCGGGCGCGGCGAGGGCGAGAACTTCCTCGCCTCCGACGTGGCCGCCTTCATCGCGTACACCCGCGAGGCCGTCGAGCTGGGCCAGGACCAGGTCGTCGAGCTGCGCCGCGAGGGCGTGACCGTCACCAACTTCGACGGCACCCCCGCCGAGGTGCGCGAGTACCACGTGGACTGGGACGCCTCGGCCGCCGAGAAGGGCGGCTACGACTACTTCATGCTCAAGGAGATCGCCGAGCAGCCGAAGGCCGTCGCCGACACCCTGCTCGGCCGGATCGGCACCGACGGCCGGCTGACCCTGGACGAGCTGCGGATCGACGACTCCGTCCTGCGCGAGATCGACAAGGTCGTCATCATCGCCTGCGGCACCGCGTACCACGCGGGCATGATCGCCAAGTACGCGATCGAGCACTGGAACCGCATCCCGTGCGAGGTCGAGGTCGCCTCGGAGTTCCGCTACCGCGACCCGATCATGAACGCCCGCACCCTGGTCATCGCCATCTCGCAGTCCGGCGAGACCATGGACACCCTGATGGCGCTGCGGCACGCGCGCGAGCAGGGCGCCAAGGTGCTGGCGATCTGCAACACCAACGGCTCGACCATCCCGCGTGAGTCGGACGCCGTGCTCTACACCCACGCCGGTCCGGAGGTCGCGGTCGCCTCGACCAAGGCGTTCCTGACCCAGCTGGTGGCCTGCTACCTGGTCGCGCTGTACCTGGGCCAGGTCCGTGGCACCAAGTGGGGCGACGAGATCTTCGAGATCATCCGTGAGCTCGGGGACGCGCCGAAGGCGATCGAGCAGGTGCTGGAGACCATGGAGCCGGTGCGGGAACTGGCGCAGTCGCTGGCCGACGCCAAGTCGGTGCTCTTCCTCGGCCGGCACGTGGGCTTCCCGGTCGCCCTGGAGGGTGCGCTCAAGCTCAAGGAGCTCGCGTACATGCACGCCGAGGGCTTCGCCGCCGGTGAGCTCAAGCACGGCCCGATCGCCCTGATCGAGGAGGGCCTGCCGGTCGTCGTGGTCGTGCCGTCCCCGCGCGGCCGCTCGATCCTGCACGACAAGATCGTCTCCAACATCCAGGAGATCCGGGCCCGTGGCGCCCGCACCATCGTGATCGCCGAGGAGGGCGACGAGGCCGTCGTCCCGTACGCGGACCACCTCATCCGCATCCCGGTCACCCCCACGCTGCTGCAGCCCCTGGTCTCGACCGTCCCCCTCCAGGTCTTCGCCTGCGAGCTGGCCACCGCCAAGGGCCACGAGGTCGACCAGCCCCGCAACCTGGCCAAGTCGGTCACGGTCGAGTAAGTCGTCCGATCCTTCGTACTTCGGCCCCCTGGCGTGTTGGTTACGCCAGGGGGCCGGTGTCGAGGGTGAAGGAGAACGGCGCGGGCAGGTCGAGCGGCTTGCCGAAGGCGACGCGGGTGGAGACGGTGTAGTCGCCCTTCTCCGGGGCGCTGAACAGCACCGCCTCGCCTTTGGTCCGGTCGATCAGCAGATAGCAGGGGATCTCGGCGGCCGCGTAGCCGCGTCGCTTGGCCTCGCGGTCCTTGGCCGGGTTGGTGGAGGTCACCTCCAGGACCAGGGCCACGCCGGACGGATCTGCCCAGGACTCCTGCGCGCGGAAGTGCCCGACCGGGGCCACCGTGCCGTCGGGAATGAAGCGCCCGCCAGGAGTGATCAGTCCCTTCCCGCCGCTGAGGTACAGCTTCTCGGTTGCCTCGCGGGCAATCGCCCAGGCGAAGCTCGCGATCACGTCCTCGTGGTTGCCGTCCGGCGGTGGGGTCACGACGATCTCCCCTTCGATGAGCTCTGCCTTGAACCCCAGTGGGGTCTCCAGCTCCAGAAACGCCCTGAGGAGCTCGTCCTCGGTGCTCAGGGGGTGCTCGACGGCTGGCATGGCGACCAAGGCCCTTCTCCCTCCTGGTTCGGCTGCTGTCAGGCGACAAGCTAGGCGCCAGGGCCGTCACCCGGAGGGGATCGAAGCGGTTCTCACTCGAAAGTGTGCCGTAAGGTCCGGGGCGACGGTTGGAGGTCAGAGTGATCATCGGGGTCGGGATCGACGTCGCGGAGATCGAGCGGTTCGGGGCTTCGCTGGAGCGGACGCCCGGAATGGCGGAGCGGCTGTTCACCGAGGGGGAGATGGTGCTGCCGTCGGGGCAGCGGCGGGGGGTGGCTTCGTTGGCAGCGCGGTTCGCGGCCAAGGAGGCGCTGGCCAAGGCGCTGGGGGCGCCGCCCGGGCTGCGGTGGACGGATGCCGAGGTGTGCCAGGAGGAGAGCGGGCGGCCGGTGCTCAAGGTGAGCGGGACGGTCGCGGAGCGGGCGGCGCTGCTCGGGGTGAAGTCGTGGCACGTGTCGCTCAGCCACGATGCGGGCGTAGCGTCGGCGGTGGTGATCGCCGAGGGCTGAGGAGTGTGCGGTGCGGCTGGCTTACAGCGTCGAGGAGATCCGGGCGGCCGAGGGCGCATTGATGGCGCGGCTGCCGGAGGGCACGTTGATGCAGCGGGCCGCCGCCGGGCTGGCGGCCGTCTGCGTGAAGCTGCTGCCGAAGGTGTACGGCAGCCGGGTGCTGGTGCTCGCGGGGAGCGGGGACAACGGGGGCGACGCGCTGTACGCGGGCGCGCGGCTGGCCCGGCGGGGGGCGTCCGTACGGGCGCTGCTGCTCGCACCCGAGCGCGCGCATGCGGGCGGCCTGGCCGAGCTGCTGGCGGCCGGGGGCCGGGTGACGGCCGACCAGGGGGAGTTCGGGCGGGCCGACCTGGTCCTTGACGGGATCGTCGGGATCGGCGGCCGGGGCGGTCTGCGGCCGTCGGCGCAGGCGTACGCGGGGATGGCGCGGCGCGGCCCGGTGGTGGCCGTCGACCTGCCGAGCGGGGTGGACGCCGACACCGGCGAGGTGCCGGGCGCTGCGCTGCGGGCGGATGTGACGGTGTGTTTCGGGGCGTACAAGCCGGGGCTGTTCACCGATCCGGGCGCCGGGTACGCCGGGGTGGTGCATCTGGTGGGCATCGGGCTGAGGATGGGCCCGGCGCCGGTGGAGGCGCTGCAGCACGCGGACGTCGCGGCGCTGCTGCCGCTGCCCGGGGCGGAGAGCGACAAGTACCGGCGCGGCGTGGTCGGGGTGGCGGCCGGGTCGGCGCGCTACCCCGGGGCGGCGGTGCTGGCGGTGGCCGGGGCGCTGCGGGGCGGGGCGGGGGCCGTGCGGTACGTGGGGTCGGCCGCCGAGGAGGTGGTGCGGCGGCATCCGGAGGCGTTGGTGCAGGGTGGCGGCCCGGCCGGGGCCGGGCGGGTGCAGGCCTGGGTGGTCGGGCCGGGCTCGGGCTCGGCGGTGGGCGGCGTGCTGGGGGAGGCGCTGGGCAGCGGGGCGCCGGTGCTGGTCGACGCGGACGGGCTGACCGAGCTGGCCCGGGGCGGCTACGGCCGGGCGGCCGTGCTCACGCCGCACACGGGGGAGGCGGCGCGGCTGCTCGCGGGCCCGGACGGTCCGCCGCCCGCGGCGGAGCTGGCGGCCGCCCGGATCGCCACGGCCCGGCGGCTGGCGGCGCGGTACCAGACGGTGGCGCTGCTGAAGGGCTCGACCACGGTGGTGGCCGAGCCGGGCGGGCGGTGCCGCGTGAACACCACCGGCACCTCCTGGCTGGCGACGGCGGGCAGCGGGGACGTCCTGGCGGGCCTGGCGGGTTCACTCCTCGCGGCGGGGCTGACGCCGTTCGACGCGGCCTCGGTGGCGGCGTACCTGCACGGGCTCGCGGGGCGGGAGGCGGCCGGACGGGGAGTCCCGGTCACCGCGCTGGACGTGGCGGAGGCTCTCCCGGCCGCCTGGCGGTCGGTTGCGCTGTCCGAGGTGACGGACTGAGGCCTGCCGCGGCGCGCAGTCCCCGCGCCCCTGACGGTGCGGGCTGCTCGTTCCAAGAGGTGGCTTCTGTCCTGTGAAAGACTGATACGCGATGACGACTGCGAAGACGACCGGGACGGCCCTGCTCACCGAAGGGGTCCGCGCGGAGGCTGCCATTGATCTGGGCGCCCTGCGCGACAACCTCGCGGCGCTGGACGCCCGTACCGGGGCCGCCGCGCTGATGGCCGTGGTCAAGTCGGACGCCTACGGCCACGGCGGTCTTCGGTGCGCCCTGGAGGCGCTCGCGGCCGGCGTCCGGTGGCTGGGGACGGCCACGCCGGAGGAGGCGCTCGCGCTGCGGGCGGCCGGGATCGGGCCGGAGCGGGCGCGGATCCTGTGCTGGCTGTGGACGCCGGGCGGCCCGTGGGCCGAGGCGCTGCGGGCCCAGGTGGACATCTCGGTGAGCGGGCTGTGGGCGCTGGAGGAGCTGGTGGCCGCCGTCCGGGAGACGGGCGTGCCGGGCCGGGTGCACCTCAAGGCGGACACCGGCCTGGGCCGCAACGGCTGCCAGCCGCACGACTGGCCCGAGCTGGTGGCCGCCGCGCTGCGCGCCCAGGCGGAGGGCCTGCTCCAGGTGGTCGGCCTGTGGTCGCACTTCGCCGCCGCGGACGAGCCCGGCCATCCCTCGATCCAGGCCCAGCTGGACGGTTTCACCGCCGCGCTGGAGCACGCCGAGTGGGCGGGCGTGCGCCCCGAGGTGCGGCACCTGGCGAACTCCCCGGCCACCCTGACGCTGCCGCAGTCGCACTACGACCTGGTCCGCACGGGCCTGGCGATGTACGGGCTCTCGCCCGTGCCGCAGCTGGGCGGGCCGGCGGACTACGGGCTGCGCCCGGTGATGTCGCTGACCGCCCGGCTGGCACTGGTCAAGCGGGTGCCCGGCGGCCACGGGGTCAGCTACGGGCACCACTACACGACGCCGCGCGAGACCACGCTCGGCCTGGTGCCGGTCGGGTACGCCGACGGCATTCCGCGCCACGCGAGCGGCACCGGCCCGGTGCTGGTGGCGGGCCGGTGGCGGCGGGTGGCCGGGCGGGTGGCGATGGACCAGTTCGTCGTCGACCTGGAGGGGGACACCCCCGAGGTCGGCGAGGAAGTGCTGCTGTTCGGCAGCGGCGAGCACGGCGAGCCCACCGCGGAGGACTGGGGTGTGGCCTGCGGCACCATCTCGTACGAGATCGTGACCCGGATCGGCGCCCGGGTGCCCCGCCGGTACTTCGGCGGCAGCGCGCTGTGAGCCGCCGGGGCCGGGGATGAGCGAGGACCAGCCCGGGGTGAGCCGGGCCGGGCTGATCGGCATCTCGGTCGGGGTACTGGCCGCCGGAGCGGCCGCCGGAGTGGCCGTCGAACGGCTGGCCTTCGGCCGGACCACGCGTCGGCGGGCCCAGGAGGAGCTGGACGCCGGTGCCGGCTACGGCTCGCTGCGCGGGCGGCCCCGGACGGTCGCGGCCCCCGACGGCACCGCGCTCGCGGTGGAGCTGGACGGCACCGGCTGGCCCGGGCAGGGCGGGCAGGAGCAGCCGGAGGAGGGCCCGCCGCGGCGCGGCTGGTTCGGCCGGCTCCGGGGCGAGGGCCCGGCGGGCGGCGCCGGGTCGCCGGCCGGCTCCGGCACCCTGACCCGGATGTTCGGCGGGGCGCCGCCGGAGCGGCCCGAGCCGCTGACCGTGGTGTTCTGCCACGGCTACTGCCTAAGCCAGGACAGCTGGCACTTCCAGCGCGCCGCGCTGCGCGAGGGCATGCGGCTGGTCTTCTGGGACCAGCGCAGCCACGGCCGGTCGGAGCGCTCCCGCTCGTACCTGCTGGGGGAGCCCGCGAGCATCGACCAGCTGGGCGGGGACCTCAAGGCCGTCATCGACGCGGTGGCGCCGGAGGGGCCGCTGGTGCTGGTCGGGCACTCGATGGGCGGTATGACGGTGATGGCGCTGGCCGACCAGCACCCGGAGCTGTTCCGCCCGGTCTCCTCCGGCGGGCGGGTGGCCGGGGTCGCGCTGATCGGCACCCTGGCGGGGGACTGGAACACCGTCACGCTCGGCCTGCCCGCCGCCGGGGCCAAGCTGCTGCGCCGGGTGGCGCCCGGGGTGGTGCGGATGCTCGGGCGGCAGGTGGAGCTGGTCGAGGCCGGCAAGCGGCTGGGCTCGGACGTGATCGGGATGTTCTACCGCCGGTTCTCCTTCGGCAGCCCGGACGTGGACCCGGGGGTCGCCCGCTTCGCCGAGCAGCTGCTCGACGCCACCCCGATCGACGTGGTCGCCGAGTTCTACCCGGCCTTCGGCGCCCACGAGAAGAAGGCCGCGCTGGCCGCCCTGACGGGGGTGCCGACCCTGGTCCTGGCCGGGACGAAGGACTTGCTGACCCCGCCCGAGCACAGCGAGACGATCGCCCGGGCGCTGCCCGGGGCCGAGCTCTGCCTGGTGCCCGACGCCGGCCACCTGGTGATGCTGGAGCAGCCCGAGCTGGTCGACCGGAAGCTGGCCGGGCTGCTGCGCCGGGCCGCCGACCACGCCGGGGCGGCGCCGCTGCCCGACGCGGTGCAGCGGCTGGCCGGCGGGACCGTCACTGCAGGGTGACCCAGCCGCTGAGCTTGGCGACGGGGTCGGTGCTCTGCTGGCGGGCGATGTGCAGGTGGCCGTCCACGCCGAGGACGGCGGCGACGACCTTGCCCGAGTGGTCGCGGGCCAGGGCGGGGGCGAAGACCAGCGGGCCGCCGGTGTCGTTCCAGTCGGGCGCGGGGCGGGGGACGGGCGGGGTGAGCGCGCCGGTGAGGGTGCCGTCGCCGTTGCGGTGCAGGATCAGGTTGTCCCCGTCGCCGGAGCGGGCGGGCAGGGCGGCGATCTCGCCGGTGCCCTCGCGGCCCCCCAGCCGGACCGGACGGGCCTGGGCCGCGCCTTGCCGGGCGGGCATCGCGAGCGCCATCACGGCCCCGGAGCCGCCCTCGCGGTAGTAGAGCGTCAGCTGCCCCTCGGCCGACTCCACGGGCGTGACCGCCCCGGCGACGGCTCCGGCGGTGCTGACCTTGGTCTGCCGGAACGGCCCGCCCGGCGTGTCCTGGCGCAGCCACTGCAGCCCGGTCGCGTCCGGGGCGAAGACGTTCAGGGCGCCGGAGCGGGTGGTGCACGCCGTCGGGGCGTCCTGGAACGGGCCCGTGCCGACCGTCTCCCAGCCGCTCCACTTGCCGCCGGCGGGCTGGGAGGCGTGGCTGAGGTTGTGGTCGTAGTCGCGGGCGAAGACGTGCAGCGTGCCGGCCTGGTCGAAGGCCGCCACCGGGCCGCCGAGCTCGCGGCGCACGCGGTGGTCGGAGTTGCCGGCGTCGGGGTTGTCCAGCGACTCCCAGGCGACGAACGGGCCGTCGAGCTTCTGCTGGTAGGTGTGCACCACCTCCATGCCCACGGTGCCGTGGTCGCCGAAGGTACGGCGCAGGGCGAAGAGGTGGATCAGGCCCTTGGCGTCGAGCAGGACCTCCACGTGCGGCAGCCGCCAGGAGGTGGTGGGCAGGTACTCGACGGCCCGCCAGAGCGAGCTGCCGGGGGTCTGCTCGGCCCAGTGCGCGACCCGCCCGCCGATCGCGGCGAAGGCGTGCAGGCGGCCGACGCCGTCGTTGACCAGCCAGTTGGTGGTCGGCGTGTGCCGGTAGGCGGTGCTGACGATGTGGGTGGTCTTCGACGGGTCCTGGCCGATCTGGTAGTCCCCGCAGTTGTGCGCGGGGCAGGCGCCGACGTTCAGGCCGGCGTACGGCATCAGGTAGTCGCGCTTCTCGTCGACGGCCCGGCGGCTGATGTTCGGCGGCCAGTACTTGCTGCTGTAGCCCCGGTAGTACTCCACCACGGGCTGGGCGCCCCCGGCGGAGGCGTACTCCTGCAGCGCGGCGATGGCGAACTGGGCCGTGGCCGTGTGGTCGATGTGGTCGCCGGAGGTGATCGGCGGCTGGGTGGGGTCGTGCTCCGGGTCCGGGTCCAGGGTGCGGACCACCGTCGGGCGGTGCTTCTTGAGCAGGTCGAGCAGGCAGCCGGTGAGCTGGTCCCTGGTGAAGTCCTGCGGCTGGCTGATTGGGGCCCCGGTGCCGGGGAGGGTGGATTCGGCGCTGACGTCCCCCGACCAGAGGTTGCGCAGCCGGACCTGGGTGCTGTCGGCGGTCTGGTCGATGCCCCGCAGGTTCTGCGCGAGGTTGAAGAAGTAGAGCTGGACGGCCGGCTTCTGCGCCAGGGTGTTCAGCTCGACCAGGGCGCCGCCGGTCAGCTTGACCACCTCGCGCCGCCACTGGGCGCCCGCGTTGCCGGTCGCCATCAGCGCGTACGCCGAGCGCAGACCGTTGTGTCTGGCCTCGGTATAGCCGGGGCGGTCGCTCGCCACGTTCGCCGAGGAGTTGTCGGCGTCGGCGTTGCGGCCGTCGGCCTCGGCGGCGGTGATCACCACGGTGACGACGGGGGCGCCCTTGGCGATCGACCGCTGGATGGGCGGGTTCATGAAGTACAGGTCGTCGTCGGGGTGGGCGATGATCTGCAGGTAGCTGCCGTTCCAGTCCTCGGCGGGCACCGGCGGCTGCGGCGGGGCGGCCGAGGTGGGGGTGGCGGAGGGCGTCGGGGCGGCGGCCGGCGGGTCGCCGGGGAGGACGGAGCGGACGGCCGCCACGCTGGTGGCCGCGACGGCGGTGGTCCAGGTGGCGATCAACGCCCGCCTGGTCATCCGCCGCCGCTTCCCGGGTGTCCAGGTCCGATCCACGCAGTGCCCCCGCAGTTCCACCGGCAACCCGGGGTCCCCGCTTGCTGCCGCTCTGTCAGATGTCAATCCGTATGAGATGTCGTTCTGTCATACGAATTGGTTGCACAATACCGGTCCCGGTCCGGCGATCGGGCTGACCGGAGGGGGCGCCGGGCCCCGTACGCTGTCCCCCATGGGTAACCGGACCACCGTCATCGTCGAGACCCCCGAGCGGATGAACCGGCTCGGGCGAGAGCTGGCCGGGCTGTTGCGGCCCGGGGACCTGGTGCTGCTCTCGGGCGAACTGGGCGCGGGCAAGACCACGCTGACCAGGGGTCTCGGCGTGGGCCTGGACGTCCGGGGCGCGGTCACCTCGCCGACCTTCGTGATCGCCCGCGTGCACCCGCCGCTGAGCGGCGGCCCCGCCCTGGTCCACGTGGACGCCTACCGGCTCGGGGGCGGCCTGGAGGAGATGGAGGACCTCGACCTCGACGTCTCGCTGCCGGAGTCGGTCGTCGTCGTGGAGTGGGGCGAGGGCAAGGTCGAGCAGCTGAGCGAGGACCGCCTGGAGGTCCGCATCGAGCGGGCGCTCGGCGGCGAGGCAGCGGAGGACGACAGCGACCCGCGCCAGGTCACGGTCTCCGGGCTGGGCGCCCGCTGGGACGGCGTGGATCTCACCGGTTTGAGTGAAGGCTAGGCAGGTATTGCGGGCCTCCGGGGCCGCGTGGTGGGATGGCGCCGGAAGTTAGGTATACCTAACTAGGGAGCGCCATGACGAGCACTGACCCGAGCGTCCGGGCGGTATTGGCCGCGTGTGCGGCGGCTGCTGCGATCTCGACCCCGCCAGGCACCACCAGCGGCGCGGGGAACTGCGCGAAGTCGGAAGGCGACGGCCTGCGGCCTGCCGCTGCGCGCAGTTCCCCGCGCCCCCGGACAGTGCAGCTCGCTGAGTGACAGTGCGGGATGGTGGGGGTCGGCCGCGCGGTTCCTCGCGCCCCTGCGGGGTGGAGGTCAGCCGACCACGGTGACCCTGGTCCCGTTCGGGGCGAAGTCCCAGAGGAGTTGGCCGTCGGGGCGGGTGCTGCGGATGCCGCCGGTCTTCCTGGGGGTGGCCTCCGGGGAGGGGGCCGCGTCGGCGGTGGCGGCGCTGAAGCCGAAGACGGTGCCGGACTGCTGGGCGAAGCGGACGACGTGCTCGATGGGGAGGCCGTCCGTGCCGTTGCCGGCGGCGCTGCGGCCGTAGACGGTGTAGGTGCCCGGGGCGGGGTCGACCGTGCCGGGGGTGACCTTGAAGGTGGCCTGGACGGGCGGGGTCTTCTTCGGGTCGACCAGCCAGACCTGGTGGGTGGCGGTCGAGTAGACGACGCGACGGCCCGAGCCGGAGGACGGCGGGAGGGCGGCCAGGCTCGGGCTGGGGGAGGCGCTCGGGGACGGGGCGGCGGGGCCGGCGCTCGCCGCGGGCTTTGCGGCGGCCTTCGTCTCGGTGCCGTTGGCCTGGACGGCCAGCAGGGCCACCACGGCCAGCGCACCCGCCGTCAGGCCGGTGACCACCACTCCCGGACGCGTCCTCGCCACGTGCGCTCCCACCGCTCGATCCGCTCTACGCCGCCCATCGTGCCAGGTCCACCGCCGCGCCAAGGACCGCTTGGTACGTGTGTTCCGAACTCGGAGGAAAAGCCGAAGCCCGCCGAGCCACTAACCTTGACCCCGTGCTGCTGCTCGCGTTCGACACCGCTACCCCCGCCGTCACGGCCGCCGTCCACGACGGCACGGCCATCCTCGCCGAGCTCTACGAGGTGGACGCCAGACGGCACGGGGAGCTGCTGCTGCCCACCGTCGACCAGGTGCTGAAGCAGGCGGGGGTGGACAAGCACGACCTGACGGCCATCGCCGTCGGCGTCGGCCCCGGCCCGTACACCGGCCTGCGGGTCGGCCTGGTCACCGCCGCCGCGCTCGGCCACGCCCTCGGCCTGCCCGTGCACGGCGTCTGCACCCTGGACGCCATCGCGCACCAGGCCCGCCAGGAGGGCGTGAGCGGCCCGTTCACGGTGGCCACCGACGCGCGGCGCAAGGAGGTCTACTGGGCCTCCTACGACGCCGAGGGCCGCCGCACCGCCGGCCCCGACGTGCACCGCCCGGCCGAGCTGACCCCCGAGGCGCAGTCGGTGGGCGCCGGGGCGCTGCTCTACCCCGAGACCTTCCCTGGCGCGCACGGGCCCGAGCACGTCTCGGCCGGGGCGCTGGCCGACTTCGCCGCCTGCGAGCTGGCCGCCGGCCGCGAGCTGCTGCCGAACCGGCCGCTCTACCTGCGGCGCCCCGACGCCCAGGTGCCGGCTGGCTACAAGGCGGTGCTGCCCGCGTGAGCGGGGTGCGTCTGCGGCCGATGCGCTGGTGGGACATCGAGCCGGTGATGGAGCTGGAGCTGAAGCTCTTCCCCGAGGACGCCTGGTCGCACGGGATGTTCTGGTCCGAGCTGGCCGAGGCCCACCCCGGCGGCACCCGGCACTACACCGTGGCCGAGACGGCCGACGGCGAGCTGGCCGGCTACGCCGGGCTGATGGCGGTCGGCGTCGAGAGCGACGTGCAGACCATCGCCGTGGCCGAGGGCCGGCAGGGCGCGGGCCTGGGCGCCGCGCTGCTCACCGACCTGGTCACCGAGGCGGCCCGCCGGGGCTGCGAAGAGGTGCTGCTCGAGGTGAGGGCCGACAACCCGCGCGCGCAGCGGCTCTACGAGCGCTTCGGCTTCGAGACCATCGGCATCCGCCCCGGCTACTACCAGCCCGCCGACGTGGACGCACTCGTCATGCGTCTGGAACACCCCGCACCCGACCTGAAGGACCCCCGCCATGGCTGACGAACCGCTCGTCCTCGGCATCGAGACCTCCTGCGACGAGACCGGCGTCGGCATCGTCCGCGGCACCACCCTGCTCGCCGACGCGGTGGCCTCCAGCGTCAACGACCACGCCCGCTACGGCGGTGTGGTGCCCGAGATCGCCAGCCGCGCGCACCTGGAGGAGATGGTCCCCACCATCCAGCGCGCCCTGGACACCGCCGGGATCAAGGCGAGCGACCTGGACGGCATCGCCGTGACCGCCGGGCCCGGCCTCGCGGGCGCCCTGCTGGTCGGGGTGAGCGCGGCGAAGGCGTACGCCTGGGCGCTCGGCAAGCCGCTGTACGGGGTGAACCACCTGGCCTCGCACATCTGCGTGGACCAGCTGGAGCACGGGCGGCTGCCCGAGCCGACCATGGCGCTGCTGGTCTCCGGCGGGCACTCCTCGCTGCTGCTCAGCGCCGACATCACCACCGACGTCCGCCCGCTGGGCGCGACCATCGACGACGCGGCGGGCGAGGCCTTCGACAAGGTCGCCCGGGTGCTCGGCCTGGGCTTCCCCGGCGGCCCGGTGGTCGACCGCAGGGCCCGCGAGGGCGACCCGAAGGCGATCAGGTTCCCGCGCGGCCTGAGCGGCCCGAAGGACCCGGAGTTCGACTTCTCCTTCTCCGGCCTGAAGACCGCCGTGGCCCGCTGGGTCGAGGCCAAGCGCCGGGCGGGCGAGGAGGTGCCGATCGCCGACGTCGCCGCGTCCTTCCAGGAGGCCGTCACCGATGTGCTGACCCGCAAGGCGATCAAGGCCTGCCTGGCCAACGACGTCGACCACCTGATGATCGGCGGCGGCGTCGCCGCCAACTCCCGGCTGCGGGAGATGGCCCAGCAGCGCTGCGACAAGGCCGGCATCGTGCTGCGGGTGCCGCGCCCGGGCCTGTGCACCGACAACGGCGCGATGGTGGCCGCGCTCGGCGCCGAGATGGTCTGGCGCGACCGCGCACCCTCGAGCTTCGACCTGTCGGCGGACTCCTCGCTGCCGGTCACCGAGGTCTCCGTGCCCGGGCATGTCGACGTGCACGCGGCCGCGCAGGACGCGCTGCGGTGACCATCACCGCCGCGATGTGGGAGGCCAAGGCCGCCGAGGGGCGCGGGGCCGACCTGCACGCCTGGGCGCTCGAGGTGGCCGTCCCCGCCGTGCGCGGGGCGGCCGGTCTGCAGCGGTCCGAGCTGTTCACGGCGCCCGGCGAGCGCGTGCTGGTGGTCACCTGGTGGGCCGGCGAGCCGCTGGCCCTGCCCGAACCGCCGGCCGCGCTGCTCGCCCGGCCGGTGCACCGCTGGAGCTTCACCAGCGAGCACGTCGAATGAACCGCACGGCCACCCGGTAGCGTCTGTCCGGCTGAGAGTCGGCCGGACGGATGCTGGGAGAACCGTGAACCGCAGGATGAAGACGTACGCCGTGGGGGCCCTGGCCCTGCTGGTGACCACCACCGCCTGCGGCAGCGGGAGCAGTGCGTCGAGTGCGGTCTCGGCGCCGCCCGCCACCCAGGCCGGTGCCGCGCCCACGACCGCCGCGCCGGCCCAGAGCTCGGCCCCCGGCGCCGACGGCGCCGCCTCGGCGGCGGCCTGGAAGAAGTGGGGCCTGCAGCCGCTGGCGCCCGCCCCGGCGGCGCCCGCGGACAAGCCGGTCAAGCTGGCGAAGACCGGCCAGGTGCCGGTCTTCAGCGATGTGCCGACGAAGGACAAGGTCGTCTTCGTGACGATCGACGACGGCGCCGAGAAGGACCCGAAGTTCGTCGAGATGCTGACGGACCTCAAGGTGCCGATCTCGATGTTCCTGACCAAGGACATCGTCAAGGAGAACTACGGCTACTTCAAGCCGCTGCAGGCCCTCGGCAACCACATCCAGAACCACACCGTGGACCACCCGCAGATGAGCAAGGTCTCGGCGGCGAAGTCGAAGAGCGAGGTCTGCGACGACCAGACCGCGCTCACCCAGCAGTACGGCACCCCGCCGCTGCTCTTCCGCCCGCCGTACGGCGACGGCGCCAACACCGCGCAGCTCAACACCTCGGTGCAGGAGTGCGGCCCGCGGGCGATCGTGCTCTGGCGCGAGTCGATGCAGATCCACGACATGCAGTACCAGGCGGCCGACAAGAAGCTGAAGCCCGGCGACATCATCCTGGCCCACTTCCGCGGCCCGAAGGACCTCAAGGGCGAGACCATGACGGCGATGTTCGGCGAACTGCTCGCCCGCATCCAGGAGCAGGGCTTCGCCGTGGCGCGCCTGGAGGACTACATCCAGGCCCCCTAGGCGGGCTGACCGAGCATCATGAGGTGGCCGTTGCCGAGGCGGCTCAGAATCACCGTCACCGTGTTCGGCCCGCTCGGCTTGAGCTGGCGGCGCAGCTCCTCGGGGGTGACGCCGATGCCGCGCTTCTTGATGACGACCGTGCCGACCTGCCGCTCGCGCAGCAGCGCCTTGAGCTTCTTGACGTTGTACGGGAGCACGTCGGTGAGCTCGTAGGCGTGCGCGAGCGGGGTCGGCACCAGCCGGTCGGAGGTCAGGTAGGCGATCATCGGGTCGATCAGCCGGCCGCCGACCGTCTCGGCGATCTCCGGCAGCAGCCGGGCCCGGATGGCGGCGCCGTCCGGCTCGTACAGGTAGCGGCCGACCGGGCCGGGCTCGGGGTCGGGCCGGGTGCCGCCCGCCAGGGTGTGCGGGCCGGGCAGCAGGGTGGCCCGGTACCGGCCCGGCGCGTCGGTGCCGAACCAGATGACGGCCTCCTTGACCTCGCCGTGGTCGGAGACCCACTCGGCCTCGGCCTCCTGGGGCACGGCCTCGTGCGGGATGCCGGGGGCCACCTTGAGGGCGCCGTACGGGGTGCGGCGGGCGGCCGCCAGGGCCCAGGAGAGCGGCGGCGAGTACGCCTCGGGGTCGAAGACCCGGCCCCGGCCGGTGCGGCGGGCCGGGTCGGTGAAGACGGCGTCGTAGCCGGTGACGTCGACCTCCGTGACGTCCGCCTCGCGGACCTCGATCAGCTCCGACAGGCCGAGGGCCGCCGCGTTGGCCTCGGCCACGGCGCAGGTCAGCGGGTCGCGGTCGACGGCGAGCACGGCGACCCCGGCGCGGGCCAGCGCGATCGCGTCGCCGCCGATCCCGCAGCACAGGTCGGCCAGACGCTTCACCCCGAGCGCGCCGAACCGCCGCGCGCGCCACTCGGCCACCGAGCGCCGGGTGGCCTGCTCGACGCCGTTCGGGGTGAAGTACATCGCGGCGGCGTCCGCGCCGAACTTCGCGGCGGCACGCTGGCGCAGCCGGGCCTGGGCGAGCGCGGCGGAGACCAGCTCGGCCGGGTGCTCGCGCCGCAGCCGGGTGGCCAGCGCCAGCTCCTGCCCGGGGTCGAAGTCACGCAGCTCGGCAAGGAGGCGCTGCCCCTGGTCGGTCAGCAGGGCCCGGAACGGTTCGATCTCCACGCGCCCATTGTCGCCGGAAGCGAAACGGGCGCGCCGTTGGCACTCTGGTTGACTGAGTGCTAACCGCGCCCTATGGTCGTTCCTGGCACTCCCCACCGGGTGAGTGCTAACGCGACCGAGTGCCCCTGACCCCCGCGACGGCAGGTGCCGGCAGGTCGCCCCTTACCTGAAGAACAACCCCGTAATCTCCGAAGGGGAACTCGGACGTGACCACCGCCAGCAAGGTTGCCATCAAGCCGCTTGAGGACCGCATCGTGGTCCAGCCGCTCGAAGCCGAGACCACCACGGCCTCCGGCCTGGTTATCCCGGACACCGCGAAGGAGAAGCCCCAGGAGGGCGTCGTCCTGGCCGTCGGCCCGGGCCGCTTCGAGGACGGCCAGCGTCTGCCGCTCGACGTCACCGTCGGCGACATCGTCCTGTACTCCAAGTACGGCGGCACCGAGGTCAAGTACAACGGCGAGGAGTACCTCGTCCTCTCGGCCCGCGACGTTCTGGCCATCGTCCAGAAGTAAGCGGCACCAGTCGTAACCAGCCCGCCCCGGATCTCTCTGTCAGCACTGACAAGGGGCCGGGGCGTGGTTGTTGGCTCACGTTTCGATCCCTAAGGAAGCATCAGACATGCCGAAGATCCTTCAGTTCGACGAGGACGCCCGCCGCTCGCTGGAGCGCGGTGTCAACAAGCTGGCCGACACCGTCAAGGTGACCATCGGCCCCAAGGGCCGCAACGTCGTCATCGACAAGAAGTTCGGCGCGCCGACCATCACCAACGACGGTGTGACCATCGCCCGCGAGGTCGAGCTCGACGACCCGTACGAGAACCTCGGCGCGCAGCTGGTCAAGGAGGTCGCCACCAAGACCAACGACGTCGCGGGTGACGGCACCACCACCGCCACCGTGCTGGCCCAGGCCCTGGTTAACGAGGGTCTGCGCAACGTCGCCGCCGGCGCCGGCCCGGCCGCCCTGAAGAAGGGCATCGACAAGGCCGTCGCCGCCGTCTCCGAGCACCTGCTCTCGGTCGCCCGCGAGATCGAGGGCAAGGACGACGTCGCCGCCGTCGCCTCCCTCTCCGCGCAGGACCCGCAGGTCGGCGAGCTGATCGCCGAGGCGATCGACAAGGTCGGCAAGGACGGTGTCATCACCGTCGAGGAGTCGAACACCTTCGGCGTGGAGCTGGGCTTCACCGAGGGCATGCAGTTCGACAAGGGCTACCTCTCGCCGTACTTCGTCACCGACGCGGAGCGTCAGGAGGCGGTCCTGGAGGACCCGTACATCCTGATCAACCAGGGCAAGATCTCCTCGATCCAGGACCTGCTCCCGCTGCTCGAGAAGATCCTGCAGGGCGGCGCCTCGCGCCCGCTGCTGATCATCGCCGAGGACGTGGACGGCGAGGCGCTCTCCACCCTGGTCGTCAACAAGATCCGTGGCACCTTCAACGCCGTGGCCGTCAAGGCCCCCGGCTTCGGTGACCGCCGCAAGGCGATCCTCGGTGACCTCGCCGTCCTCACCGGCGGCACCGTCATCTCCGAGGAGGTCGGCCTCAAGCTCGACCAGGCCGGTCTGGACGTGCTGGGCTCCGCCCGCCGCGTGACCATCACCAAGGACGAGACCACCGTCGTCGACGGCGCCGGTGACACCGAGGCCGTCGCGGGCCGCGTCGCCCAGATCAAGGGCGAGATCGCCAACACGGACTCGGACTGGGACCGCGAGAAGCTGCAGGAGCGCCTGGCGAAGCTCGCCGGCGGCGTCTGCGTCATCCGCGTCGGTGCCGCCACCGAGGTCGAGCTCAAGGAGCGCAAGCACCGCCTCGAGGACGCCATCTCGGCGACCCGCGCCGCGGTCGAGGAGGGCATCGTCGCCGGTGGTGGCGCCTCCCTCGTGCACGCCCAGAAGGTGCTCGACGGTGGCCTGGGCCTCTCGGGCGACGAGGCGACCGGTGTCGCCGTCGTCCGCAAGGCGCTCGCCGAGCCGCTGCGCTGGATCGCCCAGAACGCCGGCCTCGAGGGCTACGTCATCACCTCCAAGGTCGCGGAGATGGAGGCCGGTCAGGGCTTCAACGCCGCCACCGGCGAGTACGGCGACCTGGTGAAGGCCGGCGTCATCGACCCGGTCAAGGTCACCCGCTCGGCCCTGGAGAACGCCGCCTCCATCGCCTCGCTGCTGCTCACCACCGAGACCCTCGTGGTCGAGAAGCCCGCCGAGGAGGAGGCCGGCGCCGGTCACTCGCACGGCGGTCACGGTCACTCGCACTGACCTCGGTCGAACGGCTGAGCCTTCAGGCCCGGCTCGCACCCTGTGAGGGGTGGGAGCCGGGCCTCCGGCGTGAGGGGGCACCTCCCGGCCGAAGGCCGGGGGAGGATCAGGCCGGTTTTGTGGCGCTCAAAGTCTGGCTTATAACTGAGGCATGATCGAGGCCCGACACCTCCGAGTCCTCCGCGCCGTCGCCCGTACCGGGTCCTTCTCGGCCGCCGCGCGGGAGCTGGGCTGCACCCAGCCGGCGGTCAGCCAGCAGATGAAGGCGCTGGAGAAGTCCGTGGACACGCCGCTGGTGGTCCGCTCCGGGCGCGACATGCAGCTGAGCGAGGCCGGCAAGGTGCTGCTCAAGCACGCCACCGGCATCCTGGCCGGGCTCTCGGCCGCCGAGGAGGAGGTCGCGGCGATCACCGGGCTGCGCGCCGGGCGGGTCCGGCTGGTCTCCTTCCCGACCGCCAGCTCCACCCTGGTGCCGCCCGCTGTCGCCCGGCTGCGGGGCGCCCATCCGGGGGTGCGCGTGTCGCTGGTGGAGGCCGAGCCGCCGGAGTCGCTGGCGATGCTGCGCAGCGGCGAGTGCGAGGTCGCCCTCGCCTTCCGCTACCCCGACTCGCAGGGCGGCGCCACGCGCTCTGCCCCGCACGCCTCGCCCCGCGAGGTGCGGGCCGAGGCCACCCTGGAGGCCGCTGCCTCGCAGGCGGCCAACGACTGGTCCGACCTGGTGGTGCGACCGCTCCTGGACGACCCGCTGGTCGGCCTGCTGCCCGCCGCGCACCCGCTGGCCGGGCGGGGCGGGCCGGTGCGGCTCGCCGAGCTGGCGGGGGAGCAGTGGATCGCGGGCTGCCCGCAGTGCCGCGGCCATCTGGTGGAGCTGTGCGGCGCGGCGGGCTTCGAGCCGCGGATCGACTTCGCGACGGACGACTACCCGGCCGTGGTCGGCCTGGTCGCGGCCGGCCTCGGCGTGGCGGTCCTCCCGGAGCTGGCGCTCGGCTCCGTCCGGACGGAGGGCGTCGTCCCCGTGCCGGTGCACACGGCCGCGGGGACCGCAGCCCTGCGGCAGGTCGTGGCGCTCACGCTGCCGGACCTGGCGGACGTCCCGGCGGTGGCCATGATGCTGGATCAGCTGGGCAGCTGACCTTCGGTCGCAACCTTTCCGGGGCAGCACCCCGGGGGCGCGGGGAACTGCGCGACCGGCCATGCACGGCCTGCGGCCTCCCGCTTCGCGCCGTTCCTCGCGCCCCCAGGTAGTGCAACTGGGCGACTGCGGAAACGTTTCTTCAGTACTGGGCGACCTTGGGGGCGGTGAGCGGGACCTCGACCAGGCGGTTGCGGGAACGGCCCATCAGTTCCTCGCGTTCGTCCTCGGTCAGGCCTCCCCAGACCCCGTAGGGCTCGCGGACGGCGAGTGCGTGCGCCGCGCACTCCGTCCGGACCGGACACCGCATGCAGACCTCCTTGGCGCTTGCCTCGCGCGAGCTTCGCGCCGCGCCACGCTCACCCTCCGGGTGGAAGAAGAGCGAACTGTCCACGCCGCGGCAGGCGGCGGAGAGCTGCCAGTCCCAGAGGTCCGCGTTGGGGCCGGGGAGGCGGGAGAAATCTGCCATGGCTCGTTCCCTTTCAGGGACTCGACGGCTCGCTGCCGGGGTGTGCGGCGAGGCTCCGTCGGGTCGGGTGTGAACACCTGGAAATATGACTTACGGCAACCACTGGGACAAGTCACCCACAGAGTTACACAACAGTCAATGACCGTACAGAAGCTATAAAAATGGACAAACCGGGCAAGGTATCCGGGTGACCACGGGGGCGCGCAGGGCCGAACGGATGCGCTCGTGGTGCGCGGTCCGCGCGTGAGCAGCACAAAAGTGCGGCACATGCCCCGCGATGCGGCTGATCGGTAACGGGTCGGCCACGTACAGTGGTGGAGATGGCCCTGAAGGCCGTAACTCATTCGAGTGACGGTCGTTGGATGTGCGGAAGCGGCGAAAGGCCGTGTCGGAGAGATTCGTACCAGCCAGGAGGCTCAACGTGACGCGGATCAGCTGCGGAGGACGACGGGCATGACATCCGTACTCGTCTGCGACGATTCCCCGCTCGCCCGGGAGGCGCTTCGCCGCGCGGTGGCGACCGTTCCCGGGGTCGACCGGGTGACCACGGCGACGAACGGTGAGGAGGTCCTCCGCCGCTGGGTGGCCGACCGCTCCGATCTCGTCCTGATGGATGTCCGGATGCCGGGCCTCGGCGGGGTGGAGACCGTCCGGCGGCTGCTCTCGGCCGACCCGGGCGCCCGGATCATCATGCTCACCGTCGCGGAGGACCTGGACGGTGTGGCGCTGGCCGTCGCCGCCGGGGCCCGCGGGTACCTGCACAAGGACGCCTCGCGCGCCGAGCTGCGGGCCACCGTGACCCAGGCCCTCGCCGACCCGACCTGGCGGCTCGCCCCGCGCCGGCTCCGCAGCCCCGACATGGGCGCCGCGCCGACGCTGACGGCCCGTGAGATCCAGGTGCTCGAGGGTATGAGCCACGGCCGGAGCAACGCCGAGATCGGCCGCGAGCTGTTCCTCTCCGAGGACACCGTGAAGACCCACGCCCGGCGCCTGTTCAAGAAGCTCGGCGCCTCGGACCGCGCCCACGCGGTGGCGCTCGGCTTCCGCTGGGGCCTGGTCCGCTGACCGGCCGTCCGCCGGTGGGCACGCGCGGATGAGAAGTGGCCGAGTGGCCGCTTCGCTCGCTCAGACGTATGACGTTACGGTCCCGAGGCTGCACCATGGAGGAGTGGAGCACCTCGGGGACCAGCGGACAGGTACTGCGGAGACGAGCGTGACCGCAGGTGGCTCAGAGAGCAGTGGGGCGGGAGGCGGCACGGTGCGCGCGACGACCGGTCATAACGTTCCGATGCACAACTCCGGACGCGGTGCCGTGTTTTCCGGCCCGACCAGGCACCATGGACCGATGCGCGACGACGAGACCCCGAGCGACGGGCCCGCCACCGGCGGCCCGGCCGCCGACTCGCCGTACCCCGAGGTGTACCCCGAGGCCGAAGGCCGCAGGCCGGTGCTCGGTGGCGGCGGTTCGCCGGTGCTGAGCGAGCTGGTCGCGGCCGCCGTGCGGGGCGAGGGCCCCGCGATCGACGCCCTGCTCGCCCACGTGCACCCGCTGGCGCTGCGGTACTGCCGCGGCCGCCTGGTGCGGCTGCCGGGCAACGCCCGGCACCATGTGGACGACGTGGCGCAGGAGGTCTGCGTGGCCGTGCTGTGCGCGCTGCCGCGCTACAAGGACGAAGGGCGGCCGTTCGAGGCCTTCGTGTACGGGATCGCCGCGCACAAGATCGCCGATCTGCAGCGGGCCGCGATGCGCGGGCCCGGCTCGACGGTGATCCCGCCGGGCGACCTGCCGGAGCTCCCCGACGAGGCGCTCGGCCCCGAGGAGCAGGCGCTGCTGAGCAGCGACGCCGCCTGGGCGATCGAGCTGCTGTCGAACCTGCCGGCCCGCCAGCGGGAGCTGGTGCTGCTGCGGGTGGCGGCCGGGCTGTCGGCGGAGGAGACCGGTGAGGTGCTCGGCATGTCGCCGGGGGCCGTCCGGGTGGCGCAGCACCGCGCGCTGAGCCGGCTGCGGGCACTGGCGGGCGAGTCGGCCTCGCTGGAAGACGTTTCATGATCGGCGTGTTGTCAAGGGGGCGCGAGCTGGCATTCCGGTGCCAGTACCATGGGGTATCGGCGCCTGGGCAGGTCGCCAAAGTTTCGCGGGTGTGAGCGGGCTCTTCTTGGAGCTTCCTCCAACAGCCCGGTTCTTCTCGGCGGCCTGGTCCCTGTGCCGGTGCGCACTCGAGCGACCAACGCGCCCCGACCACCCTCAGCGGGCGCATCAATCAATCGGCCATGCCACGGAAGGTCCCCAAAGATGTCTTACAACGCCGCAGGCGTACCCGAGAAGTTCGCGATGCTCGGGCTCACGTACGACGACGTCCTGCTGCTGCCCGGGGCCTCCGAGGTGCTGCCGAACATGGTCGACACCTCCTCGCGGGTCTCCCGCAACGTTCGGGTGAACATCCCGCTGCTCTCCGCCGCGATGGACAAGGTCACCGAGTCGCGGATGGCGATCGCGATGGCCCGCCAGGGCGGCGTCGGCGTGCTGCACCGCAACCTCTCGATCGAGGACCAGGTCAACCAGGTCGACCTGGTGAAGCGCTCCGAGTCCGGCATGGTGACCGACCCGATCACCGTCGGCCCGGACGCCACGCTGGCCGAGGCCGACGCGCTCTGCGCCCGGTTCCGGATCTCCGGTGTCCCGGTCGCCTCGCCGGCCGGCAAGCTGCTCGGCATCGTGACCAACCGCGACATGGCCTTCGAGTCGGACCGCAGCCGCAAGGTCAGCGAGATCATGACCCCGATGCCGCTGATCACCGGCAAGGTCGGCATCTCGGGTGAGGACGCGATCGGGCTGCTGCGCCGCCACAAGATCGAGAAGCTCCCGCTGGTGGACGACGAGGGCCGGATCAAGGGCCTCATCACCGTCAAGGACTTCGTCAAGGCCGAGAAGTACCCGAACGCCGCCAAGGACGCCGAGGGCCGTCTGCTGGTCGGCGCCGCCGTCGGCGCCTCCGCCGAGGCCTTCGACCGCGCCCAGGCGCTGGTCGGCGCCGGCGTGGACTTCCTGGTGGTGGACACCTCGCACGGGCACTCGCACAACGCGCTGGCCTGGATCGCCAAGATCAAGGCGGCCGTGAACGTCGACGTCGTCGGCGGCAACGTGGCCACCAAGGACGGCGCCCAGGCGCTGATCGACGCCGGTGTCGACGGCGTCAAGGTCGGTGTCGGCCCGGGCTCCATCTGCACCACCCGCGTGGTGGCCGGCATCGGCGTCCCGCAGGTCACCGCGATCTACGAGGCCGCGCAGGCCTGCCAGGCCGCCGGCGTGCCGGTCATCGGCGACGGCGGCCTGCAGTACTCGGGCGACATCGGCAAGGCGCTGGCCGCCGGCGCCGACACCGTGATGCTCGGCTCGCTGCTGGCCGGCTGCGAGGAGTCGCCCGGTGAGCTGCTGTTCATCAACGGCAAGCAGTTCAAGTCCTACCGCGGCATGGGCTCGCTGGGCGCCATGCAGACCCGCGGCCAGGCGAAGTCCTTCTCGAAGGACCGTTACTTCCAGGCCGACGTCAGCTCCGACGAGAAGCTGATCGCCGAGGGCATCGAGGGCCAGGTGCCCTACCGCGGCCCGCTCTCCGCGGTGCTGTACCAGCTGGTCGGCGGCCTGCGCCAGACCATGGGCTACGTCGGCGCGGCCACCATCGCCGAGATGGAGAGCAAGGGCCGGTTCGTCCGGATCACCTCGGCGGGCCTCAAGGAGAGCCACCCGCACGACATCCAGATGACGGTCGAGGCGCCGAACTACACCAGCCGCTGAGACCGGGCTCCTGAAGGGGAGCCGCGTACGGGAGACACCCCGTACGCGGCTCCCCTTTTTCGGCTGACGGCCCCCGTACGGGATACTGGGCCGGTACGAGGCATGAAGCAGCAGAAGGGCTCGAAGTGACTGAGATCGAGATCGGGCGAGGCAAGCGCGGCCGACGGGCGTACGCCTTCGACGACATCGCCGTCGTCCCCAGCCGCCGGACCCGCGACCCGAAGGAGGTCTCGATCGCCTGGCAGATCGACGCCTACCGCTTCGAGCTGCCGTTCCTGGCCGCCCCCATGGACAGCGTGGTCTCGCCCCAGCAGGCCATCGCCATCGGCGAGCTGGGCGGCCTGGGCGTGCTGAACCTCGAGGGCCTGTGGACCCGCTACGAGGACCCGCAGCCGCTGCTCGACGAGATCGCTCAGATCACCGACGAGGCCGCCGCGACCCGCCGCCTGCAGGAGATCTACGCCGCGCCGATCCAGCCGGAGCTGATCAAGCAGCGGATCAAGGAGGTCCGGGACTCGGGCGTCGTGACCGCCGCCGCGCTCTCGCCGCAGCGCACCGCCGAGTTCTCCAAGACCGTGGTGGACGCCGGCGTCGACGTCTTCGTGATCCGCGGCACCACCGTCTCGGCCGAGCACGTCTCCGGCGCCGCCGAGCCGCTCAACCTCAAGCAGTTCATCTACGAGCTCGACGTGCCGGTGATCGTCGGCGGCTGCGCCACCTACACCGCCGCGCTGCACCTGATGCGCACCGGCGCGGCCGGCGTGCTGGTCGGCTTCGGCGGCGGCGCCGCCCACACCACCCGCAACGTGCTGGGCATCCAGGTGCCGATGGCCACCGCCGTGGCCGACGTCGCGGCCGCCCGCCGGGACTACATGGACGAGTCCGGCGGCCGGTACGTGCACGTCATCGCGGACGGCGGGGTCGGCTACAGCGGCGACCTGGCCAAGGCGATCGCCTGCGGCGCCGACGCCGTGATGATCGGTGCCGCGCTGGCCCGCGCCACCGACGCGCCCGGCAAGGGCTTCCACTGGGGCATGGAGGCCGTCCACGACGAGCTGCCGCGCGGCAAGCGGGTCGACCTGGGCACCGTGGGCACCACCGAGGAGATCCTCACCGGCCCCTCGCACACCCCCGACGGCACCATGAACCTGTTCGGCGCGCTGCGCCGGGCGATGGCCACCACCGGCTACTCCGAGCTGAAGGAGTTCCAGCGGGTCGAGGTCACCGTCGCGCACTGACGCAGTGTCTGGTTCGTACCGAAACCCCCGCCCTCGGCGGGGGTTTCGGCGTTCCGGGAACGGGGGCGGGTGGAGTTGCGTCCCTGGGACAGGAGATGATGGGGGCTTCGCGTCCGGGCGGACCACCCCCAAGGGGAACCGGCTGTCCAGCACAACACTTGGGGGAGCGCACCGATGACCCAGGCGCAAGGTTCCACCGGCCGTCTGCTGGCGGGTCGTTACCGGCTCAACGAAGTGCTGGGCCGCGGCGGCATGGGCACGGTGTGGCGCGCCGAGGACGAGATGCTCGGCCGGATCGTCGCCGTCAAGGAGCTGCGGCTCTACACCGGGGTGGACGAGGAGGAGAAGCACCGGCTGATCGTCCGCACCCTGCGGGAGGCCAAGGCCACCGCGCGGATCCGGCACACCGCCGCCGTCACCGTCTTCGACGTGGTCGAGGAGGACGAGCGGCCGTGGATCGTGATGGAGCTGGTCGAGTCCCGCTCGCTGGCCGAGGTGATCAAGGAGGACGGGCCGCTCACGCCCGCCCGGGCGGCCGAGATCGCGCTCGAACTGCTCGGGGTGCTCGGCGCGGCGCACAGCCACGGCATCCTGCACCGGGACGTGAAGCCCTCCAACGTCCTGATCGGTGAGGACGGCCGGGTCGTGCTCACCGACTTCGGCATCGCCAGCGTGGAGGGCGACACCTCCGTCACCTCCACCGGCATGCTGGTCGGCGCGCCCTCGTACATCTCGCCGGAGCGGGCCCGCGGGCAGAAGCCCGGCCCGCCGGCCGACCTGTGGTCGCTGGGCGGCACGCTCTACTCGATGGTCGAGGGCCGCCCGCCGTACGACCGGGGCTCGGCGCTGGCCACCCTGACCGCCGTGATGACCGAGGACCTCGCCACGCCCGAGAACGCGGGCCCGCTGCGGCCGGTGATCGAGGGCCTGCTCGAGAAGGACCCGGCCAAGCGGCTGGACGCCGCCACCACGCGCTCGATGCTGCGCCGGGTGGTCGGCGAGGCGATCGCCCGGGCCGAGTCGACCACCCAGGTGAACACGCCGCCCGCTTCGGCCGGAGCGGGCGCGGCGGGCGCGGCGGGCGCTTCGGCCGCTGAGAAGGGCCGGGGTGTCTCGGGCCTGCTCGGCACCGTCCGGGTGGGCAGCCGGGCGGGGCGGCAGGCCGACTCCGCCGGGGCGGTTGCGGCGGCCGGCCAGAGCGGTGCCGCCACCGGTGCGGCCACCGGCTCCGCCGGGCCCGCGCAGGGCTCCTCCGGTGCCGGCGCCGCCGGGGCGGGTGCCTCCGGTGCCGGAGCGGACACCCCCGGGCGGGCCGTGCCGCGCAAGGCCGTGATCGGGGCCGCCGTGGTGGCGCTGCTGGTGCTGATAGCCGTGGTGGCCGTGGTGCTGAACCAGAAGGACGACCGGGCGGGCGGCGGCACGCCGGCCGCCGACGCCGTGCACAGCAGCGCCGCGCTCACCCCGGCGCCGAGCGCGCCGAAGAGCGCCCCGCCCTCGCCGTCGGCCTCTCCCTCGGCCTCCGCCTCCGCCTCCGCCTCGCCGAAGGCGACCGCCTCCTCCGCGAGCCCGGCGGCGCCGACCACGGCCGCCACGCCGACCACCGCCACCGTGCCGGCCGGGTACCACGTGTACCGGGACAGCACCGGCTTCACCATCGCGGTGCCCGACTCGATGGGCCCCCCGGCCATCAACAGCGACAACCGGCTCTTCACCGGCACCGACGGCACCACGCTCAAGGTCGCCTGGACCACCGAGCCCAAGCCGGACGCGCTGGCGGAGTGGAAGAGCGTCGAGGAAGGCTCGCACTTCCCGGGCTACCAGCGGGTCCGGATGGAGAAGATCCAGTTCCGCGGCTGGTCCAACGCCGCCGACTGGGAGTGGACCTTCACCGGCAGCACCAGCGGCAACACCATGCACGCGCTCGACCGCGGCTTCGTGACCGGCAAGTACGGCTACGCGATCTACTGGACGATGCTCGACTCGGCCTGGAACACGCCGGACGGCATGAAGGCCCGTCAGGTGAGTTATGACAGTTTCCAGCCCGCACCGTGAAACCTCTCGGGCCGCTGGGGACGTACTCTGACGTGACGGGCATATTTTCCTAGGAACAGTCAGGATCAGCTCATGCGCGCGGCGGGCCCCGGGCAGGTGGTGGGCGGGCGGTACCGGGTGACGGGCGAGCCGGCGGGTGGAGGTCTGCCCGCACGGGACGAAGTCACCGGTGAGTCCGTGCTGCTGCGTGCGCTGGAGCTGCCCGAGGTGTTCGACCCCGAGCTGCCCGCCGAGGGGCCGGACCCGGCGTACGGGGAGCAGGTGGCCCGGCGGGTCGCCGAGCGGACCAAGGGCGAGCCGGGCCACCCCAGGCTGCTGCGCGGCGAGTGGGTCTTCGCCGAGGGCGGGCTGCTGTGGACGGCCGAGGAGCGCCCGGCCGGAAGTGTGCCGCAGGGCCCGCTGCCGCCGTACCGGGTGGCCGAGATCGGGGCGGACCTGGCGGGGGCGCTGCACGCGCTGCACCGCGGCGGCCGCACCCACGGGAACGTCACCGCGGGCGCCGTGCTGCTCTGCGAGGACGGCGCCGCGATGCTCGGGGGGCGGCTGCCCGGGGCGGCGGAGGAGGCCCTCTGCGAGGAGCTGGGCGGCCCGGTGCCGCGCCGGGTGTACGAGGCGCGGGCGGTGCTGCTCGGCACGGTGGCCGAGCGCTGGGCGCCGGACGCCGGCCCGGAGGCGGACTGCTGGGCGCTCGGGGTGCTGCTGCACCGGCTGGCGACCGGTCACGCCCCCTACCCCGAGCAGGAGCTGACGGCGCTGCTGGCCGCCGTCCGGGACGGCGCGTACACCGTCTCCGAGCGCTGCGGGCCGCTGCGCCCCCTGGTCGAGCGGCTGCTCGCCCCGGTGGAGGCCGAGCGGCCGGGCGCGGCGCAGGCCCTGCGCTGGCTCACCGAGCTGCTGTCCTCGGCGCCGGAGCCGTACGAAACGCCGGAGCGGGCCGAGGCGCTGCCGGTGCGGCGGCCCAAGGGCCCGGTGGTGCCGCGGCAGCGCGGGGCCCTGCCGGAGCACCGCCGGCACGGACGGCCGAAGGTGCCGCCGGCCCTGCTCGGACCGCTGCTGGTCGGCGGGGTGATGGTGGCTCTGGTGGCCGCGTTGGCGGCCGTGGTGGCGTTCGCCGGCTGAGACCGGCGAGGGGCGTGGCCGGATGGGGCTGACCTGGTGCGGACCTCGTCGGCCGGGGCGCCTAATCTGTGCGTAGCAGTGGTTGTATCGGTGGTTCGGCGGTGCACCGGAACCCCTCGTCACGGTGACGGCGGGCAGGACGTA
Source organism: Kitasatospora sp. NPDC002227 (assembly GCF_040296285.1). Taxonomy (NCBI): domain Bacteria; kingdom Bacillati; phylum Actinomycetota; class Actinomycetes; order Kitasatosporales; family Streptomycetaceae; genus Kitasatospora; species Kitasatospora sp. NPDC002227. The sequence goes on along the minus strand of NZ_JBEOWY010000007.1, from coordinate 206,401 downwards.
GGGGGACTCGGTGAGCGGGCAGGAGCAGTCGGCACAGGTGGGGCGGACGCTCGCCGGGCGATACGTGCTGGGCGAGAAGCTCGGGCGCGGCGGCATGGGCACCGTCTGGCGGGCCCGGGACGAGATGCTGGACCGCGAGGTGGCGGTCAAGGAGCTGACGGTCGGCCACCTGGACGACGAGGACCAGCAGATACTCCAGTCCCGGATGATGCGGGAGGCGCGGGCCGCCGCCCGGATCAAGCACCCGGGCGTGATCACCATCCACGACGTCCTCGAGCAGGACGGCCGCCCGTGGATCGTCATGGAGCTGATCGACGGCCGCTCGCTGGCCGACGTGATCAGCCAGGACGGTACCCTGCTGCCGCGCGAGGCCGCCGAGGTCGGCGCCCAGGTGCTGGCCGCGCTGCACCGGGGCCACCAGCTCGGCGTGCTGCACCGGGATGTGAAGCCGGCCAACGTGCTGCTCGAGCACAACACCGGCCGGGTGGTGCTGCTGGACTTCGGCATCGCGACCTTCGAGGGCTCGACCGAGCTGACCCGCCCGGGTGACCTGATCGGCTCGCCCGACTACCTCGCGCCGGAGCGGGCCCAGGGCGAGCGCCCCGGCGCGGCCTCCGACCTGTGGGGCCTGGGCGCCACCCTGTACGCCGCTGTCGAGGGCGAGTCGCCGTTCCGCCGGACTTCGCCGATCACCACGCTGGCCGCAGTGGTCGGCGACCCGCTGCCGGAGCCGCGCCGGGCCGGTGCGCTCGGGCCGGTGCTGGCCGCGCTGATGGCCAAGGACCCGGCCGAGCGGCCGAGCGCGGACGAGGCGCTGCGGATGCTCGCCGAGGTCACCGCCGGGCACACCGTCTCGATCAAGCAGCCGCCCAAGCCCGCGCCCGCCGAGGCCGAGGCCGAGGCGGAGGCGGAGGCCGAGCACCCGGCCGAGCCGGCGCCGGTGGCCGCCGAGCCGAAGATGCCGACCCAGTTCGTGCCGGTGGTCGACCGCGCCGTGCCCGCCCAGCCGCCGGTCGGCCAGCTGCCGCCCGTGCTGCTGGGGCACCCGACCGGCCCGACGGTGGCGCGTCAGTCCCCGCCGCCCAAGCGCCGCCGGGTGCTGCTGCCGGTGCTGGCCGCGCTGGTCGCGGGCGCCCTGGTGGCCGGCGTGACGTACGAGGTGGCCTCCGGCCGCTTCGGCGGCCGGAGCAGCGCGAACGGCGGGACGTCCACCGAGAGCCCGGCCCCGGCGGACCCGTCGGTCGGCCCGGCGCCGGACGGCTACACCTGGACGCAGGACCACGAGGGCTTCCGCTTCCCGCTGCCCGAAGGCGGCAAGTGGGTGCGCACCACGGACAGCCACAACCAGATCTTCTACTCGCCCGACGGCAAGGTGCACTACCTGCAGTTCGCGGTGGCCGTCGGCCAGTCGCTGGCGCCCTACGACCACCTGGACCAGTTGGAGCAGGACGTCAAGAAGGGCAAGAACATCAAGGACTACCAGCAGATCGACCTCTCCGAGGTGAAGATCAACGGCCAGCAGGCCGCGCACTGGGAGTTCACCTACACGGTGGTCAAGGACGGCACCCGCCGCCACGTGCGGGAGACGGAGTTCCGGGACGAGAGCGGGACCTCGTACACGATCTACCAGTCCGGCCCGGAGACGGACTCGGCGGACGGGGAGCGGCTCTTCACCGCCGTGCTGAACAACTTCACCCCGACCAGATGACGGGTTGGCGCAAGCGTTCGGCCCCGGTCATTTGGTGTTACCGACGGGTACCAAACGGCGGCCCGACGCCTTAGGCTTGCCCGTCATGACGGACACCACGGCAGACCGCAGCACCACTCCGCGCAACCCGGCCGCGCCGGGCTCGGGCCGGACCGTCGCCTCGGCGGTCCCCGCGTCCCTGATCGCCCGCCTGGCCAAGGGCGTCACCGCCGGCCCCGACGCCGAGCAGGTGCACACCACCGCCCCGCTCACCGGCGACCGGCTGGCCACCCTGCCGCTCTCCACCGAGCAGGACGTGGCCACCGCGTACGAGAAGGCCCGGGCCGCCCAGCAGCGGTGGGCCCAGCTGCCCGTCCGCCACCGGGCCGCCGTGCTGCTGCGCTTCCACGACCTGCTGCTCAAGCGGCAGGACGAGGTGCTCGACCTCATCCAGGCCGAGACCGGCAAGGCCCGGCTGCACGCCTTCGAGGAGGTGCTGGCCGCCGCCATGGCCGCCCGCCACTACGGGCGCAAGGCCTCCGCCTACCTGCGCGACCGCCGCCGCTCCGGCGCCGTGCCGGGCCTCACCCACGCGATCGAGGCCCGCCGCCCCAAGGGCGTGATCGGCCAGATCTCCCCGTGGAACTACCCGCTCGAGCTCTCCGTCGGCGACGCGCTGCCCGCCTTCGTGGCCGGCAACGCCGTGGTCAACAAGCCCGACACCCAGACCGCGCTCACCGCGCTGTGGGCCCGCGAACTGCTGGTCGAGGCCGGCCTGCCCGCCGACCTGTGGCAGATCGTGGTCGGCGACGGCCCGGTGGTCGGCCCGCTGGTGGTCGACGGCGCCGACTACGTCTCCTTCACCGGCTCCACCCGCACCGGCCGCGAGGTGGCCCAGAAGGCCGCCGCCCGCCTGGTCGGCGCCTCGCTGGAGCTCGGCGGCAAGAACGCCCTGCTGGTGCTCGCCGACGCCGACCTGGACAAGGCCGCCGAGGGCGCGGTGCGGGCCTGCTTCTCCTCCGCCGGGCAGCTGTGCATCTCGATCGAGCGGCTCTTCGTGCACCGCTCGGTGGCCGACGACTTCCTGGCCCGCTTCGCCGCCCGTACCAGCGCGCTGCGCCTGGGCGGCGGCCTGGCCTACGGCGCCGAGATGGGCTCGCTGGTCTCCGAGCGCCAGCTCGAGGTCGTCACCCGGCACGTCGAGGAGGCCGTCAAGGCCGGGGCCACCGTGCTGGCCGGCGGCCAGGCCCGCCCCGAGCTCGGCCCGCTCTTCTTCGAGCCGACCGTCCTGGACGGGGTCACCCCCGAGATGGCCGTCTGCGCCGAGGAGACCTTCGGCCCGGTCGTCTCGGTCTACCGCTTCGACACCGAGGCGGAGGCCGTCGCGGCGGCCAACGCGACCTCCTACGGTCTCAACTCCAGCGTCTGGACCAAGGACCTGCGCCGCGGCCGGGCCGTCGCCGCCCAGCTGCGCACCGGCACCGTCAACGTCAACGAGGCCTACGCGGCCGCGTACGGCTCGGTCGCCTCGCCGATGGGCGGCATGGGCGACTCGGGCCTGGGCCGCCGGCACGGCTCGGAGGGCATCCTGCGCTACACCGAGGCGCAGACCGTGGCCACCCAGAAGCTGCTGCCGATCGGGCCCTCGATGGGCCTGACCGACGAGAAGTTCGCGGCCCTGTTCACCACGGGCCTGAAGGCGATGAAGGCGATCGGCTTCAAGTAAGCCACCCCCGGGACAACCCTTCGCTAAGGAGCGGCGGCACATGGCAGGCGAGGAAACTCCTGAGTTCGACTACGACGTGGTCGTGATCGGCTCGGGCTTCGGCGGTTCGGTCTCGGCGCTGCGGCTGACCGAGAAGGGGTACCGGGTCGCCGTCCTGGAGGCGGGGCGCCGGTTCACCCGGGAGGAGCTGCCCAAGAACTCCTGGGACGTGGCCAACTACCTCTGGGCGCCCGCGCTCGGGCTGTACGGCATCCAGCGGATCCACCTGCTGGCCAACGTCCTGGTGCTCGGCGGGGCCGGGGTCGGGGGAGGCTCGCTCAACTACGCCAACACCCTGTACGTGCCGCCGAAGGCGTTCTTCGAGGACCGCCAGTGGCAGCACATCACCGACTGGGAGGCGGAGCTCGCGCCGTTCTACGACCAGGCGCAGCGGATGCTCGGGGTGCGGACCAACCCGACCATGACGCCCTCCGACGTCCACCTGAAGGCCGCCGCCGAGACCATGGGGGTGGGCGACACCTTCCACATGGCGCCGGTCGGGGTGTTCTTCGGTGACGGCGAGGACGCCGAGGGCGCCGCCAAGGCCGCCCCCGGCACCGAGGTGGCGGACCCGTACTTCGGCGGCGAGGGCCCGAGCCGCCGGGCCTGCACCGAGTGCGGGGAGTGCATGACCGGCTGCCGGCACGGCGCCAAGAACATGCTCACCGAGAACTACCTCTTCCTGGCCGAGAAGAACGGCGCCGAGATCCACCCGCTGACCACGGTCGAACGGCTGCGCCCGCTCGGTGACGCCGGCACGGGCGAGGGCTTCGCGGTGGACGTGCGCCGCACCAACTCCCGCTCCAACGACCGGGTCAAGGCCGGGGCGCGGACCATCACGGCCGCCCGGGTGGTGGTCGCGGCGGGCACCTACGGCACCCAGATGCTGCTGCACAAGATGCGCGACCGGGGCCACCTGCCGGCGATCTCGGCCAGGCTCGGCGAGCTGACCCGGACCAACTCCGAGGCGATCGTGGGCGCTTCGACCACCGACAAGCGCTACGGGGAGCGCGTCGACTTCACCCGGGGCGTGGCGATCACCTCCTCGATCCACCCGGACGCCAACACCCACATCGAGCCCGTCCGCTACGGCCGGGGCTCGAACTCGATGGGCGCGCTGAGCATCCAGCAGGTGCCCGGGGCCGGGCGCGGTCCGCGCTGGCTGCGGTACGCCGTCACGGCGGCCCGGCACCCGGTGATCTTCGCGCAGTCGATGAACCAGCACCGGTGGTCGGAGAAGACCATCATCGGGCTGGTCATGCAGTCGCTGGACAACTCGATCACCGTCTCGCTGAAGAAGAGCGGCCCCGGCAAGGGCAAGCTCACCTCGACCCAGGGCCACGGCACGCCGAACCCGACCTGGATCCCGGCCGCCGAGGAGGCGGCGCAAGCACTGGCCACCGAGATCAACGGCTTCGCGGGCATGACCCTCGGCGAGGTCTTCGACATCCCGCTGACCGCCCACTTCATCGGCGGCTGCCCGATCGCGGACAGCCCCGAGCAGGGCGTGGTCGACCCGTACCACCGGCTCTACGGCTACCCGGGGATCAGCGTGGTGGACGGTTCGGCGATCTCGGCCAACCTGGGGGTGAACCCCTCGCTGACCATCACCGCGCAGGCGGAGCGGGCGATGTCGATGTGGCCGAACCAGGGCGAGGCGGACGCGCGCCCGGCCCAGGGCGAGACGTACCGGCCGGTGCCGGCCGTCACGCCGGTGAGCCCGGCGGTGCCGGCGGGGGCGTTCGGCCAGCTGCTGCTGCCGGTGCCGAAGGTGCCGCCGCGCGAGAGCTGAGGCGGCACCTCCGGGCCCGGGTCAGGACGCGGGCAGGGTGATCCGGAGCAGGTAGGAGCAGGACCCGGTGTGGGCCTTCTGGCAGAGGCCGACACCGGGCTCCAGGGCGGCCGGCAGCTCCATCGCCTGCAGCCAGCCGGTCAGCCGCTCGCCCGGGCCGCAGTGGTACTCCTTGGCGATGCCCGCCCGCTCGACGCCCTTGTGGGCGAAGCAGGTGTCGACCTGCACGGTGTGGTCGGTGCCCTCGGCCGTCTCCTCGAAACTGTCCCGGGCGGAGAACAGCGAGCCGAGGTAGAGCTCGACGGCCGCGTCGTACAGTGCGCGGTACTGCTCGGCCGTCTCGACCTTCTCGACGCCGAGGGAGCGCATCAGGCGCAGCATCTCCTGGCGGCCGAACTCGCGGACCACCTGGATGTTCGCCTCGTTCGCGCCGTCGACGCCCTTGGCCATCGCGGTCTGGTAGAACCAGAGGCCGTCGGTGGCCATCCAGGAGCGGCGCAGCAGCTCCTCGCGCTGGACGGCGGTCAACTCCTGGGCAGACGTGGGCTGTTCGCTCATCTACGACTCCGTGGCGGGGTGGGCTGGCGCGGCGTACTGCTCGTAGAGGGCCTGGTAGCCGTGGCGCCGCAGCTTGCCGCTGGACGTCCGGGGCAGGCGGCCCTTGCGGACCGGGAGCACGGCGCGGGGGGCGATGCCGAGAGTGCTCGAGACGGCGTAACGCACTTGGTCGGCAAGGGTGTTGCGGGCTTCGGGCGCCGTCTCGCGGGTCTCCACGAACACTACCAACCCTTCTCCGTCCTCGAAGGGTATTCCGGCGGCCAGCACTCCGTCGGGGACGGCGCCCGGGCAGCCGGCGGCCAGCGCCTCGATGTCGGCGGCGTAGTAGTTGCGGCCGAAGACGATGACCATCTCCTTCGTCCGCCCCACGACGAAGAGTTCACCGTCGTGGCGGAAGCCCAAGTCCCCGGTGTCCACCCAGCCGTCGGCTCCGGCGGTGGAGCCGTCCTCGTAGCCGCTGGTCACCGAGGCGCCCCGGATCTGGATCGAGCCGACGGCCGGCTCGGCGGCGAGCGGGGCGCCCGAGGGGTCGACCAGTCGCAGCTCGGTGCCGTCGACCGGTACCCCGACCGAGGCCAACTCCCGTGCACCGTCCGGCTCCTGGCTCTCGGCGACGGTGCCTTCGGCGAGCGCCTCGCGGTCGACCAGCAGGGTGCGTACGGCCCGGCCGACCGGCGGGAAGGTGACGGCCAGCGAGCCCTCGGCCAGGCCGTAGACCGGCAGGAAGGCCTCGGGCCGGAAGCCCGCGGGGGCGAAGTGGGCCGAGAAGCGGCGCAGCAGGGCGGTGTCGACCGCCTCGGCGCCGTTGAGTGCGAGGCGCCAGCGGGAGAGGTCGTACTCCGCGACCTGCTCGGGGCCGGTCTTGTGCAGGGCGTGCAGGTAGCCGGAGTTGGGGGCGGTGCTGATGGTGACGCCGTGCTCGCTGATGATCCGCAGCCAGCGGCCCGGGTCGCGCAGGAAGTCCTCCGGCGGCTGGAGGAAGGTCTCGATGTCGTTCAGCACCGGGGTGAGGAACATCCCGATCAGGCCCATGTCGTGGAAGAGCGGCAGCCAACTGCCGCTCACGTCCTGCTCGGTGACGCCGAGGCCGGCCACGATCGCGTCGATGTTGGCCCGCAGGTTGGCGTGGCTGAGGATCACCCCCTTGGGGGCCGAGCTGGTGCCGGAGGTGTACTGGATCAGCGCGGGCGCATCCTCGGGCACCGGGACGTACTCGGGGGCGCCGGCCCGGCAGGAGCCCACGTCGAGCACGGTGAACCGGCCCTGCTCCTGGGGCAGCAGGGGCCCGAGCAGCTCGGCCAGCACGCCCTCGGTGAGCACCCGCTCGACCCGGGACTGCCGCATCGCCAGGCCGATCCGGTGGGCGTAGACCTCGAGCGGGGCGAAGCGGATCGGCGGGGGCAGCGGCACCGGCACGGCGCCCGCCGCGAGCACGCCGAAGAAGGCGCGGGCGAAGTCGGGCGAGGTCGGCAGGGCGAGGCCCACCCGCTCCCCGCGCCCGACTCCGCGCTCCAGCAAGCCGCAGGCCAACTGACCTGCTTCGAGATGGAGTTGGGCGAAACCGACCCGCTCGGTCTCCTTGCCGCCGCGGAAGACCCGCAGGGCGCGTCCGGTGTCGCGGTCGGCCACGGACCGCAGCGCGTCGGTCAGGCTCATGAGGCCGCAGCACCCTCACGGTCGAGCTCGCCGGCCAGCTCGCGCACCAGCGCCCGGTACTCGCCGACGGTCTGGATGCGGAAGGTGACGTCGGCCTCGATCTCGATGTCGAAGGCCTTCTCCGTCTTCAGGATGATCTGCAGCACCCGCATCGAGTCGACGCCCGGCAGCTCGCGGAAGTGGGAGTCGGCGGTGATCTGCTCGGCCGGGATGCCGAGTTCGGCGGCGATGATCTCGGTGACCTGCTGCTCGGTGCTGTGCTGGTCGGTACTCATGGAACTTCCCCCTGGTGAGACGCGGATGGTCACGACTGGTTGGAGCTGCGCAGGGCCTGGGCCAGGCCGGTGGGCAGCCGGTCCTCGGAGGCGTCCAGCACCTCGTCGGTGAGCAGGTAGAAGGTGCCGTCGGCGGCGGCGACCAGGCCCCCGTCGGCCTGCTCGATCCGGCCGGTGGCGCGGACGGACTCGTCCGCCCGGACGGTGGTCTCGGCACTGACCAGGTACTCGGTGTCGGTGCGCATGGGTTGGGCGTAGCGGATGCGCAGCCCGGCGGTGAAGGCCGAGGTGCGGCCCGAGCGGTAGACCGCCTGGGCGAGCAGTTCGTCCAGCACGGCGGCCACGATGCCGCCGTGGACGACGCCGGGGAAGGACTCGTAGTCGGCCCCGAGCTTGACGCTCGCCCGGTAGCCCTCGCCCTCGGGCTCGATGACCAGCCGCAGGCCGATCGGGTTCTTCGGGGCGCAGCCGAAGCAGTTGGAGACCGCCTCCGCGGTCAGGGATTCGGGCACGCCGATCTCCTCGTGGTCGGTCGAAGTCCTGGTCACACCAGCGAGCGCAGCTTGCGCTTGATGTCGCGGGAGTTCTCGATCGAGTCGTCCTCGGCGAGGCGGCGGACCATCGCGAGCACCTTGGCGTCGGCGGCGTCGGTGGCGCCGGCCTGGATGGTCTCGATCCGCCGGATGCCCTTGGCGGAGGTGGAGTGCGGGTAGAAGTGCCCGGCCGGGTGCTTGAGGCCCTCGCTGCGGTCGGCCAGCCAGACGTAGGCCATCTTCAGCGCCTCGACCTGGTTCTCGACCCGCCCGTCGCACAGCTCCTGGCTGAAGACGTAGAAGGCGCGCGCGTGCCGGGACTCGTCGCGGCCGAGCAGCTTCCAGATCCGCTTGATCACCGGCTCCTTGGTGTCGGCGGCCAGGCGCTGGTAGAGCTCGGCGGCGCGGGCCTCGGAGATGATGTTCATCATCAGGGTGCCCGCCTGGGTCGAGCCCATCGGGTAGGGCTCGCGCTTGTAGAGGGCGTGCTTGGAGCGGATCTTCACCCCGATCCGGTCCAGGTAGCGGGCCTGGACCAGCGAGTGCCGGGCCTCCTCGGCGCCCCACATCAGGGCCCAGGAGGAGAAGCTGGTCTCGCCCTCCCACTCGCGCAGGAAGTTGTGCGCGCCCGGCAGGGTGCCGAACTCGATGATCGCGGCCTCGGTGAGGTAGTCGATCTCGTCCTCCTGGAGCAGGCCGGCGTCCAGGCTCGCGAAGTCGATCTCCTTCCAGTCCCACCGGGTGGTCTCGAACCAGTCGAAGATCTTGTTGTAGGTCATGTCCAGGTAGAAGTCGGTGTACAGCTGGTCCTGGGCCAGCGAGTGGTACGCCCGCAGGCCGATGTCGACCCGGTCGGTGAGGCCGAAGCCCTCGAAGGCGGCGGCCGCGACGAAGTCCTCGATGTCCAGCGCCTCGGCCCAGGAGGGCACCGGCCCGGCCGCGTCGGCGCCCACCACGTAGGCCCGGGTCTTGGCGTGGGCCTCGTTCGCCCGCAGCTTCTCGACCAGCTCGGGCCGCCCGCCGCCGGTGTGGCCGGCGTAGACCACGGCCAGCTCGGCGTCGGGGGCCAGCTCGTTCAGGTACCGCTCGAAGGCGGCGGGCTCGACCCGGTCGACGGCGATCTCGCCGAAGCGGGCCAGTGACAGCTGCTCCGCCAGGACGGTGCCCGGCAGGCAGTCGACGAAGGCGACGCGCAGGTTGCTCATGGTGAAGGTCCTCTCCACGTGAAGGGAATGACCGCAGGCGGGAGCCCGCCCACGGCGGGCCGGCCGGTCGTCGGCGCCGTGCGGGGCAGCCGGTGACGCCGGGCATGGCGGTGCCGTGGTGCGGGGGGACGCGGTGCGGGTGGTGTGGTGCGGTAGGGCGCGGTGCCGGGGAGGGTGGTGCGGCGGTGCGGGTGTTACCGGACGGGCAGCTCGGTGTCGGAGGCCACCGAGGCGGGGGAGTCGAGGGCCGGCCGGGGGCTCATGCCGAGCGCCGGTGCGGCGCCGAGCAGCATGAACAGGCCGACGGTGATGCAGGTGTCCAGGTACGCGTGGTGGGCGTCGTCGTACGTCCGGGGCGTGCCCATCACGGCGACCAGCAGGCTGATGCCGAGCACGCTGCCGATCTGGCGGCTCATGTTGACGACCGCGCTGCCGGTGGAGAACCGCTCGGCCGGGAGCCCGGCCGCGGCGGTGGACAGGATGGTCGGCAGGGCCAGGCCCACGCCCACGCCGCCGACCAGCCAGCCGGGCAGCAGCTCGGTGGCGTAGTGCGGCTCACGCCCGACCATCAGGGCCATCGCCAGTGCGCCGGCCCCGCAGAGCAGGCAGCCGGCCGCGGCGATCCGGCCGACCGGGACGCGCCCGGCGAACCGGCCCGCCAGCAGGGCGGCGACCGGCACCAGCAGCGGCCCGGGAGCCACCGCGAGCCCGGTGCGCAGTGCGGACCAGTGCCAGACGTTCTGCATCCACAGGATGGCGCTGAGCAGGTTGGCCGCGAAGCCGGCGCTGAACGCCAGCACCGCGACGTTGGCCCAGCTGAACTCCCGCAGCCGCAGCAGGGCCGGCTCCACCACCGGGGCTTCGTGGCGCCGCGAGCGGAGCCAGAAGGCCGCCACACCCAGGGCCGCGGCGGCCAGCACCAGCGTGGTGCGCACCCCGGGCCAGTCGTTGACCTTGACCAGCCCCAGGGCGAGCAGGCCGATGGCGGCGGTCAGCAGACCGGCGCCGACCAGGTCGGGCGCCTTGCCGACGCGCTCGTCCCGGGAGTCCGGCACCAGCTTGGCGGCGGCGGCCAGGGCGAGCACGCCGATCGGCAGGTTGACCAGGAAGACCCAGCGCCAGGAGGCGCTGACCAGCAGCCCGCCGAACACCGGCCCGGCCGCGGCGGCCAGGGCGGCCGAGGCCGACCAGACCCGCACGGCGGCGGCCCGCTTCTCGGGCGGGAAGACGTGCAGCAGCAGCCCGAGGCTGGCCGGGGTCAGCGCGGCCGCGCCCAGGGCCTGGAGCACCCGGAAGAGCACCAGCTGCCAGAGCGAGGTCGCCACCGCGCAGGCCCCGGAGGCCAGCGTGAACAGCGCGACTCCGTACAGGAAGCCGTTCTTGCGCCCGAAGCGGTCGGCCAGCCGCCCGAGCGGGACGAGCAGGGCGGCGAAGACGATCGCATAAGCGTTGAGCACCCACGAAAGGTCGGCCAGCGAGGACTGCTTGAACTCCTTGCCGATGTCGGCGAACGCGACGTTGACGATGAAGAGATCCAGACCGGCCATGAAGGCGGCCAACGACAGGATCGCGAGGACCATCCGTGCCTTGCGCGGGGTGACCATGAGCGCCACCGTAACCATGCGGAGGAACGGTGAACAAGGATTTTCTGAAGTCAATTTCCTTGCGGGAAACGGAAGATGATCATCAGTCAGAATTCCCGCTCGAGCCCGGACGGGGGCAGGGCAAAGGGCCCCGCCGGGGGAAACGGGGCCCTTTGTCGTTCAGCACGCGGCGTCAGGGCTGCGCCGGGTGCTGGGCGACGGCGCCGGGGGATGAGCGCCGTCTCGTCACAGTGGTTCATGGAGGCACTGGTTCACTGAGCGTGAGGTGATAACCGTTGTCACCAGTGCTCGCTCGGAGGGCTCGGTCGGGGTGGGGCGACTGCCTGTACCCAGCATCGTGGGGGACGGAAGCCTTGCTGTGCAACCGATTCGACGCAGTTCGGCACAGTCCAATTTCTGGCGGCCGTCCTGCCGTACCATGCCCGCCGCACTTCGTGGGCGCAGCGCCGGGTGGGCGGCGACGACTACGCAGCGTAGTAGGTGAGGGGTCGGGGCGGCGCGGCGACGGGCCCCGGGCGTCCCCGGGAGCCGCCGCCGCGCCCCCACTTCGTTCCAGTCACGGCCGGGTCCGCTGTCCCCTGCATGCCGGCCGCAGCACCCGCGCACGGTCCCACGGCGGGCCGCACCCGGTGAGGGAGTCGGCAGCGCCACGTGCGCCGGTGGACTGAGAGAGGTTGTCCACGCGTGGTTCGGTGTCCGCCCGCCCGCGGCCCGCACCTGGGAGGTGCGACGCGTCCGTGCGGCCCGCCCGGAACAACGCGCGGCCGTCGGCCCTGGTCACGGCGGGCGGGCACGGCAAGCGGGTGAAGTCGGGACGTACGGGCCACCCCGGTAGAATCGGTGGTGACCCCACCCGTCACCCGCCGTCGGCCTCCCCAGGGCCGGCTGCGCGCGACACCTCCCGATCGCTGCCGGAAGGCCGTCCGTGACCTCTGCTACCCCCGACCACTCCGCACTCGACACCGTTCTCGTCGTCGACTTCGGTGCCCAGTACGCCCAGCTCATCGCCCGTCGGGTGCGTGAGGCGCGGGTCTACAGCGAGATCGTGCCCAGCTCCATGCCGGTCGCCGAGATGCTCGCCAAGAACCCGAAGGCGATCATCCTCTCCGGCGGCCCGTCCTCGGTCTACGAGGAGGGCGCGCCGCGCCTGGACCGCGCGATCTTCGAGGCCGGGGTGCCGGTCTTCGGCATGTGCTACGGCTTCCAGCTGATGGCCATCACCCTCGGCGGCACCGTGGACAACTCCGGTGCCCGTGAGTACGGCCGCACCCCGCTGCACGTCGGCAAGACCGGCTCGACCCTCTTCGAGGGCACCCCCGCCGAGCAGTCGGTCTGGATGTCGCACGGCGACGCCTGCTCCGCCGCCCCCGAGGGCTTCACCGTCACCGCCTCCACCGACGTGGTGCCGGTCGCCGCGTTCGAGAACGACGAGGCGAAGCTGTACGGCGTCCAGTACCACCCCGAGGTGCTGCACTCCACGCACGGCCAGCAGATCCTGGAGCACTTCCTCTACCGCGGCGCCGGCCTCGCCCCGACCTGGACCACCGTCAACGTGGTCGACGAGCAGGTCGCGCTGATCAAGGAGCAGGTCGGCGACAAGCGCGCCATCTGCGGCCTGTCCGGCGGCGTGGACTCGGCCGTCGCGGCGGCACTCGTGGCCCGCGCCATCGGCGACCAGCTGACCTGCGTGTACGTCGACCACGGTCTGATGCGCAAGGGCGAGACCGAGCAGGTCGAGAAGGACTTCGTGGCCGCGACCGGCGTCAAGCTCAAGGTCGTGGACGCCGAGGAGCGCTTCCTGACCGCGCTGGCCGGGGTCTCCGACCCCGAGACCAAGCGCAAGATCATCGGCCGTGAGTTCATCCGCGTCTTCGAGCAGGCGCAGGCCGAGATCATCGCGGACGAGGGCCCGGCCGTCGGCTTCCTGGTCCAGGGCACCCTGTACCCGGACGTGGTGGAGTCCGGCGGCGGCACCGGCACCGCCAACATCAAGTCCCACCACAACGTCGGCGGCCTGCCCGACGACATCGAGTTCGAGCTCGTCGAGCCGCTGCGCAAGCTGTTCAAGGACGAGGTCCGGATGGTCGGCCAGGAGCTCGGCCTGCCGGAGGAGATCGTCCAGCGCCAGCCGTTCCCCGGCCCGGGCCTGGGCATCCGGATCGTCGGTGAGGTCACCAAGGAGCGGCTCGACCTGCTCCGCGAGGCCGACGCCATCGCCCGCGAGGAGCTGACCAAGGCCGGCCTGGACCGCGAGATCTGGCAGTGCCCGGTCGTGCTGCTCGCCGACGTCCGCAGCGTCGGCGTCCAGGGCGACGGCCGTACCTACGGCCACCCGATCGTGCTGCGCCCGGTCTCCTCCGAGGACGCCATGACGGCCGACTGGTCGCGCCTGCCCTACGAGGTGCTGGCGAAGATCTCGACCCGGATCACCAACGAGGTCAAGGACGTCAACCGGGTGGTGCTCGACTGCACCTCCAAGCCCCCGGGCACCATCGAGTGGGAGTGATCCCGTAAGCAGCTGAACACCCGCGCCGCCGTTCCCGTACCAGAGGGAGCGGCGGCGCGGTTGTCCGTGCGGGCGCCTTGAGCACGGAACACGTCCGGGAACGGGCAGAATCGGACCGGACCTGTCAGTGGATGACGGGCCGTGAGACAAAGGGGACGGCATGACGGCGGGGCTACGGGATTCGCAGCAGGGCGGGGTCGAGGTCCTGCGGGAGACCGCCACGCGGTACGCGCTGCTGCCGCTGCGGCTCTTCCTCGGGGTGACCTTCGTCTACGCCGCCTTCGACAAGCTCTCCGACGCGCACTACCTGGCGGGCGCCGCCGACCAGGCCTCCTTCTACGCGCAGACCAAGGCCGTCAAGGCGCACAGCCCGATCGGCTGGGGGCTCGGGCCCGCACTGGACCACCCGACCTTCTTCGCCGTGCTGATCGCCTTCGGCGAGCTGGCCGTCGGCCTGGGGACGCTGTTCGGGCTGTGGGGGCGGATCGCGGCGGCCGGGGGCGCGCTGCTCAATCTCACGCTCTGGCTCACCGTCAGCTGGAACATCAGCCCGTACTACCTCGGCAACGACCTCCCGTACCTGATGGCCTGGACGCCGCTGCTGCTGGCCGGCACCCCGTACTTCTCGGTGGACGGCTACCTCGCGCGGCGGGCCCAGCGGGACCGGGCGCGTGGCGTGAGCGAGCAGGGCATCCGGCGGCGGTCGGTGATGGACGGCGGGATCGCGGCGGTCGCGCTCGGCGGGGCCGGGCTGCTGGCCGGCTCCCTGACGGCCACCTTCGGGCGGACCAGGAAGACCACGGCCACCGCCCCCTCGGCAGCGCCGCAGCCGACGGCGGCCTCTGGCGGCTCCGGCGGCGCCAAGGTCTCGGTGGCCGCCGCGAGCGTGCCGGTCGGCGGCTCGGCCCAGGTCAAGGACCCGGCCTCGGGGGACGTGGTCTACATCGTGCAGCCCAAGGCCGGGCAGTACTGCGGCCTCTCCTCCGTCTGCACCCACTCCGGCTGCGCGGTGGACGCCCCCAAGGACGGCAAGCTCTACTGCCCCTGCCACGGCTCCCGCTTCGACGCCGCCACCGGCGCCGTGATCAACGGCCCGGCCACCAAGCCCCTCCCCAAGTACACCGTCACCAAGAACGGCGACCAGCTCGACCTGGGGGCACAGCAGGCCTGACGGCCGGTCGGCTCCGCCGCTCCAGGGTCAGTTGCACGACCAAGGGGCGCGAGGAACTGCGCGAGATCGGAAGGCGACGACCTGTGCCCTTCCGTCTTCGCGCAGTTCCTCGCGCCCCCAGGTGTTGCCACCGGCTCGTCTGCCGAGCGCTAGCGCCGTCCCCGGCGGGCCATCGCGAGCACCGCGGCCGCCAGACCGGCCCCGCCGAGGGTGATGAAGGCGGCGGGGATCACCAGGTGGCCGTTGACCGTCCGGTCGTTCAGCGAGGCGACCAGGTAGAGGACGGCGATCACGGCGAAGAACGCGCCGGAGATCAGGGAGAAGAGGTCGAGCGGGTGCTTCCTCATAGGGCCTGCTCCAGGTGGATGTCGCCGATGCCGACGTAGACGGTGAGGTCGAGGTTGCCCTTGGCGGGCAGCCCGCCCGCCGGGCCGAGGGTGTAGTCGCGGTTGTTGGCCACGCCCGAGCTGGAGCTGTCGTTCGGCAGCCGCACGTCGCCGATCGCGTTGCGGACCTTCACGTGCGTGGTGACGTCCTTGGGGACGGTCACGTACGCGTCGCCGGCGCCGAGCCTGACAGTGGTGCTCAGAGTCGCCCCGGCCGGAGCCAGGCCGGAGAGGTCCAGCCGCAGGTCGCCGGCCCCCAGGCTGTACTCGGACCGCAGCTCGGCGGCGGTCACCGGTGCCCAGGAGCGGTCCCCGAAGGCCTCGCCCACGGTGGTGTCCCGGACCCCGAAGGTGCCCGCCAGGGCGACGGTGAGCACCAGCGCCGGGAGGGTCAGCCCCTTCGCCCGGCCGAACTTCGCGCCGATCAGCAGCGGCACCGCGAGCCCGAGCAGGGCCGCCGCGAGCACGGTGGAGAGCTTGGCGTCGCCGTGCGGTTCGGTCGCGGCCCAGGCCAGCGCGCCGCCGCCGGCGCCCAGGAGCAGGCCGAGCGGGCCGAGGAAGGAGTGCTGGCGGCGCGGCTTCGCCACCGCCGGAGGAGCGGGCCGATCGGGGCCCGGGCCCTTGCGCAGCGGGTCCCCCTCGGGGAGGTCGGTGCGCTTCCACCAGGGCTCGGCCGGGGCGCCGGGCGGCGGGGTGTGGCCGGAGTACGGGTTGCGCTCGGGGTGGCGCGGATCCCACAGGTACCCCGAGGGGCCGGTCGGCGGAGTGTCCGCCGGGCGCTCCGCCTCGGCCTGCCGCTGTGCGCGCATCTGCTCCTGCATATGGGCCTTCCACCCCTCCCACTCGGGCTTGAAGTCACGGGCCAGCTGCTCTTTCCAGGCCGGCCAGTCCACGTGCTGGTGCCAGGCCTCGCCCATCGGGCCGCGCCGGCGGCGGCGGTGCCGCTCGGGGTCGTACCGGACGGCCAGGAAGACCAGGCCGCAGAGCAGCAGCAGCGGGAAGAGCTGCCCGCCGTCGTCCATCGAGGAGAAGAACACCCCGGTGCCGATCACGGTCAGCAGCACCGCGCCCACCGACTGCCCGTCCACCCGCCCGGTCAGCACCCGCTGCAGCTCGGTCCGGCCCTCCCGGCCCTCGGCCGGCTCGCGCGGCACGATCAGCCAGCCCAGGCCGTACAGGAAGAGGCCGAGCCCGCCGGAGAGGCAGAGCACCGCCGTGACGACGCGGAAGACCACCGGGTCGATGTCCAGGTGCCGGCCGAGGCCGCCGCACACCCCCGCCACCACGCGGTGCTCGTCGCTGCGGGTGAGGGGTGGGCGGGCCGCCGGGGGCTGCTCCGCCGTGCTGGTGGTCTGGTCGTCCGTCATGCCTCCATCCTGACGGTCCGCCGGTGCTCCGCCCAAGCTCCTGGGGCCCGGGACGGACCCTGAACCGACCCTGAGACGCAGCTCGGGGGCGGACCCTGATGCGCGCGGGCCCGCCCGCGTGTGACCATCGGGGCGTGGCAGCCCCCGGAACCGATCCCCAGCCCCCCGCACCCCCCGCCCCCTCCGCGCCTGACGGGCCGTCGGGCGAGGGCGGCGCGGCCGACGAGCCGGGCCTGCCCTACCGCAGGCTGTACCGCAGCCCGCACGGGCGGATGCTCGGCGGGGTGGCGCACGGCCTGGCGCTGCACCTCGGGCTGCCGGTGCTCTGGGTGCGGGCCGCCTTCATCCTGCTGTTCTTCGCCCAGGGCATCGGCGGGCTGCTGTACGCCGCGTTCTGGTTCGTGGTGCCGATCGGCATCGGCGAGCCCGCGGTGGGCGGCGCCCGGCCCTGGCGGTACGTCAACGGGCGGTTCGTCCAAGGGGACGTCGAAGGGCCGGACTTCGGCGAGCTGCGCAAGGCCGGCGGCCGGCGCCAGGGGCTCGACCGGCTGCGCGACCTCGCCCAGCGCACCTTCCACGGCGAGGGCGCCGGCTCCCCGTCGTCGTCGGAGAGCGGCGGCGGCGGCCTCGGGCAGATCGCCGCCCTGCTGGTGCTGGTGATCGGCCTGATGGCGCTGCTCAGCGCCCTGCACATCCAGCCCGCCAAGCCGTACGTGTGGCCGCTGCTGACCATCGGGGTCGGCGTCGCACTGGTCTGGCGGCAGGCCGACGACTCACGCTGGCAGCGCTGGTTCGGCCTGGAGGAGGGCACCAAGCGGCGGGCCGCGTACACCCGCGTCGGCGCGGGCGTGCTGCTCGTGGTGGCCGGGATCGTCGCCTTCCTGATCCTCCAGGGCAACGACTCCACCTGGGGCTCCGTGCTCGAGGCGGCGCTCGCGGTGCTGGCCGGCGTGCTGGTGCTGGTCGGCCCGTACGCGCTGCGCCTGTGGCAGGACCTCGGGGCCGAGCGCACCGCCCGCATCCGGGCCCAGGAGCGGGCCGAGATCGCCGCCCACGTGCACGACTCGGTGCTGCACACCCTGACCCTGATCCAGCGCAACGCCGACGACGCCAAGGAGGTGCTGCGCCTGGCCCGCGCCCAGGAGCGCGAGCTGCGGCTGTGGCTCTACCGCCCGGAGGCCGTCTCCGAGGCCGCGCCCGACACCCTGGCCGAGCGGATCCGCTCCGTGGTCGCCGAGGTGGAGGACCTGCACGGGGTGCCGGTCGAGCTGGTCTGCGTCGGCGACTGCCCGATGGACGAGCGGATCGCCTCGCAGATGCAGGCCGCGAGGGAGGCGATGGTCAACGCGGCCAAGTACGGTGGCGGGGGACCGGTCCAGGTGTACGCCGAGGTGGAGGGGCGGACGGTGTCCGTGTTCGTCCGCGACCACGGCCCCGGCTTCGACCCGGACAGCGTGCCGGAGGACCGGATGGGCGTACGCGAGTCGATCATCGGCCGGATGAGGCGCAACGGGGGCACCGCGAGGGTGCGGCCGGCGCCGGACGGCGGTACCGAGGTCGAGCTGGAGATGGAGAGGGCAGATGACTGAGGCTGTTTCGGCCGGTCCCGAGCGGGTCGCCCGCGTGGTGCTGGTCGACGACCACCGGATGTTCCGCACCGGGGTGCGGGCCGAGATCGGGCGCACCGAGATCACCGGGATCGACGTGGTGGGGGAGGCCGACGACGTCGAGTCGGCCGTGCAGGTGGTGGCCGAGACCAGGCCGGACGTGGTGCTGCTCGACGTCCACCTGCCCGGCGGCGGCGGGGTCGAGGTGCTGCGGCGCTCGGCGCCGCTGATGGGGGACGCGGGGGTGAAGTTCCTCGCGCTCTCGGTCTCCGACGCGGCGGAGGACGTGATCGGGGTGATCCGCGGCGGCGCCCGCGGGTACGTCACCAAGACCATCACCGGCACCGACCTGGTCAACGCGGTCTTCCGGATCGCCGACGGCGACGCCGTCTTCTCGCCCCGGCTGGCCGGCTTCGTCCTCGACGCCTTCGCCGCCACCGACACCCCGCCGGTGGACGAGGACCTGGACCGCCTCACCCAGCGCGAGCGCGAGGTGCTGCGCCTGATCGCGCGCGGGTACGCCTACAAGGAGATCGCCAAGCAGCTCTTCATCTCGGTCAAGACGGTGGAGAGCCATGTGTCCGCAGTGCTGCGCAAGCTCCAGCTGAGCAACCGCCACGAATTGACCCGCTGGGCCACCGCCCGCCGCCTGGTCTGAGACGCACCGAAGGGCCGCTACCCCTCGGCGGGGTGGCGGCCCTGTCCATTCCTAAGTTCGGGGGCGATTCGACTTCTGCGATGCAGCAGGAATTCACCTGGTGGTCGGCTGCTGCCAGATCATGTCGCCGGGCTGCACGTCGGATGCGGTGACCCGGGCGGCGGCGGAGCCGGCGGCTTCGGAGGAGAGGGCCGGCGCGGCGACGGCGAAGGCGATGGCGAGGACCGCGGCGAACTTGGCGAGAGCGGTACGGGACATGGTGGCTTCCTCCAGGAGCGGTGTGTCGTGCCGACAGGCATCAGCTTCGCCGACCCCGGAGCCCCCCGGAAGAGCGGTCAGCTGGACGGAAACGGCCCTGGCCTGATCCGTCCAACCGGGCCAGAGCCGGTCAGCAGCTGCTCGTAGAAGGGCGCCACCAGGGGGGCGCCGGCCGAGCCGACCCGCCAGTCGGCCAGCGGCGGCAGGGAGCTGACGGCGCGTCGGAGCAGCGCCTCGGCCCGGGCCTCCGCCGTCTCCAGGCGGTCTGCCAGCAGGAACACCCCGACCACCGGCCGACTGCTCGCGCGGGGGTGCACGGAGATGTGCTCCACCTGCTCCTGGGGCAGTGCCACCGAGGAAATCAAGTCCCTGGTGCCGGCGGGAAGTTCCGCCGTCGGGGTCGAAGCAGTCAGACCGATGTGAACGAGATACATGGTGCCGAGGGTCCCAAAGACGTCACAGCTGGCATAGGGGGCGTAGAAGGACGGTTCGGGCCTTGGCCGGAACCGTCCAAGTAAAAACTCTGGAGCAGCCGTTCCCGTACCTGACATGATCGATCCTGGACCAATCTGTCAGGTCTTACGGGGGACTTTTCATGCTCGACACTCTCGGTTTGGATGCCACGGCGGAATCCGTCTACCGAGCCATGCTCGCCCGGCCGCAGGAAGGCGTCGCGCGCCTGGCCGAGTGGACGGCACTCACCGAGGAGGCCGTCCGGCAGGCGCTGGACACGCTCAGCGAACTCGCCCTGATCCGTGGCTCGTACGAGCGGCCGGGGGAGCTGCGGGCCGTCTCGCCGGACGTCGGGATGGAGATCCTGATGTCCCGCCAGCAGGCGGAGCTCGCGGCCCAGCAGCACCGGGTGGAGGCTTCCCGGGCCGCCGCGGCGCGGCTGATCGCGGAGTACTCCGACCTCAGGCCGACCACGGACCACCCCGGGGTCGAGCAACTGGTCGGCATCGACCGGATCCGGGACAGGCTGGCCTCGCTGACCAGCGCGATGCGGACCGAGGTGATGACCTTCGCTCCCGACGGCGCGCACACCGCCGAGAGCATCGAGGCCGCCCGGCCGCTGAACGAGTCGCTGCTGGGCCGGGGCATCCTCATGCGGACGGTCTACCTGGACAGCGTCCGCAACAGCCAGCCCACCGTCGACTACGTGGCCTGGCTCGCCGAGCGCGGCGGCCGGATCCGGACGGCGCCCGCCCTGCCGACCAGGATGATCATCGTGGACCGGACCACCGCCGTGATCCCGGTCAGCGGCCAGGACACCGCCGCCGGCGCGGTGGTGCTGACCGGCCACGGCACGCTGACCGCGCTCTGCGCGCTGTTCGAGAACGTCTGGGCCGGGGCAAGGCCGTTCGGCGAGGCCACGCACCGCGACTCCGCCGGGCTGAGCCCGCAGGAGGCCACCATCATCGGACTGCTGGCCGAGGGCCACACCGACGACGCCATCGCCAAGCGGCTCGGTGTCTCGCCCCGCACCTCGCGCCGGCTGGCCGCCGATCTCATCGAGCGGCTCGGTGCGCGCAGCCGCTTCGAGGCCGGAGTCCGGGCCGTGCAGCACGGCTGGCTGCCGGCCACCCGCTGAGCCCGTACCGAATGGGCCCCGGACGAGATCTCGTCCGGGGCCCCTCGCGTCGGATCAGGCACCCGCGGCGAACTGGTCGCCGCCCGTCCAGCCGCCCGCGCCGCTGACGTCGCCGCCGTTGTTGGTGTAGGCGTTGACCGAGCCGGTGGGGGTGGTGAAGAGGTAGTCGGCCCGGGCGTCGCCGTTGACGTCGGCGAAGGCGACCGCGCTCTGGTCGGAGGTCACGCCCGTGGCGAACTGGCCGGGGACGCCCCAGCCGCCGTGGCCGTCGCCGCCCCGGTTGAGGTACGGGGTGATGGAGCCGCTGGTGTTGATGACGGTGTAGTCGGCCTTGCCGTCGCCGTCGAGGTCGGCCCAGCGGATCCGGGAGCGGTCGGTGGTGACGCCGGTGGCGATCTGGCCGAGGCCGGCCCAGCCGCCGCCGGTGTCGCCGCCCCGGTTGAGGAAGACGTTGACGGCGCCGCTGCCGGCGGTGGTGACGTAGTCGGCCTTGCCGTCGCCGTCGAAGTCGGCGAAGGTGACGGCGTTCTGGTCGGTGGTGGTGCCGGTGGCGACCTGGCCGAGCAGGCTCCAACCGCCGTGGTCGTCGCCGCCCTTGTTCAGGAAGACGGTGACCGAGCCGTTGGGGTTGACGGTGATGTAGTCGGCCTTGCCGTCGCCGTCGAAGTCCGCGAGGTGGACGCGGGAGCGGTCGGTGGTGGTGCCGGTGGCGACCTGGCCCAAGTCCTGCCAGCCGCCGTGGCCGTCGCCGCCCTTGTTGAGGAAGACGTTCACGGCACCGTTGTCGGCGATGGTGAGGTAGTCGGCCTTGCCGTCGCCGTCCCAGTCGGCCCAGCGGACCCGGCCGGTGCCGGACTCGGTGCCCGCGCGCGGCGCGGTACGGGTGGTGGCGAGGCCGTCGGTGAAGGCCTTGTCCAGCGCACCGTAGAAGGCCTGGCCCATCCGGCTGTAGCCGGCGTCGTTCGGGTGCAGCCGGTCGTTGAACTCGGCGCCGGTGAGGGCCGGGGGCTCCACGTAGCGGACCTTCTCGCCGGCCGCCTGCTTGCCGGGGATCAGCGCCTTCACCTTGGCGTTGAAGTCCTGGGACAGCGCCTCGAGGCCGCCGGTGGTCGGGATCAGGCCCTGCACCAGGACGGTGGTGCCCGGGCGGTCGGCGTTGATCCGGTCGAGCAGGGCCGCGAGCCGGTCGGAGGCGTGCGCCTTGTCGGTGCTCCGGTCCATGTCGTTGATACCGATGTGCAGCAGGACGACGTCGGGCTGGGCGGCGGCCATCCAGCCGTCGATGCCGGCGCTGATCTGGTCGATCAGGTAGCCGCTGTGGCCCTCGTTGTCGGTGTCGGGCAGGGCGCCGGAGTTGCCGGAGCCCACGAAGTCGACGCTGTAGCGGGACTGGCCGGCCACCAGGTTCCACAGCGGGGCCCGGTAGCTGGAGCCGGTGGCGCTGCCGGAGCCGGCGGTGATCGAGTCGCCGAGCGGCATGACCTTGAGCGGGCGGGCGGTCGGGGCGGAGGCGGCCGAGGCGCAGCCGGTGCTGAGACCGGCGGTGGCCAGGGCGATGGCAGCGGTGAGACCGAGGGCGGTGATGCGCTTCATGGGATGTCCGTTACGTCGGGAGGTGGGTGGGAGGGAGCGCGTCGGTCTCAGGCGCCTGCGGCGATCTGGCCCCAGTTGGTCCAGCCGCCGTGGCCGTCCATGCCGCTGTTGATGAAGGCGTTGACGGAGTTGTTGGGGTTGGTGAGGAGGTAGTCGGCGCGGCCGTCGCCGTTGATGTCGGTGAAGGTGACGGCGTTCTGGTTGGTGGTGAGGCCGGTGGCGGCCTGGCCGGGGTTGTTCCAGCCGCCGCCGGTGTCGCCGCCCTTGTTGAGGAAGGCGGTGATGGAGCCGTCTGCGTTGATGACGGTGTAGTCGGCCTTGCCGTCGCCGTCCATGTCGGCCCAGCGGACGCGGCTGCGGTCGCTGGTGAGGCCGGTGGCGACCTGGCCGAGGAGGTTCCAGCTGCCGTGGCCGTCGCCGCCGCGGTTGAGGTAGGCGGTGACGGCGCCGTTGTCGGCGGTGGTGAGGTAGTCGGCCTTGCCGTCGCCGTCGAAGTCGGCGAAGGTGACGGCGTTCTGGTTGGTGGTGGTGCCGGTGGCGACGGTGCCCCAGTCCTGCCAGCCGCCGTGGCCGTCGCCGCCCTTGTTGAGCATGACGCGGACGGAGCCGTCGCCGTTGATGAGGATGTAGTCGGCGCGGCCGTCGCCGTCGAAGTCGGCGAAGCGGACGCGGGTGCGGTCGTTGGTCATGCCGGTGGCGACCTGGCCGTAGTCCTGCCAGCCGCCGTGGCCGTCGGTGCCCTTGTTGAGGTAGACGTGGACGGAGCCGTCGTCGTTGACGACGATGTAGTCGGCCTTGCCGTCGCCGTCCCAGTCCGCGTAGCGGACGCGGTTCGCGCCACCCGCCTCCGTACCGGCGCCACCGCTGTTGCCGCCCTGCGGCGAGACGTAGCCGCTGATGTGCTGGCTGCCGTAGTAGCCGCTCGCGCTGATGGTGCCCCGGGTCACGGAGTTGCTCTGGTTGCCGCCGATGGTGGAGACGGTGCCGTCGGAGTTGACCGAGGTGACCAGGGAGACGTGGTCGGCGTAGCCGCCGCCGCTGTAGTTGAAGACCGCCGCGTCGCCGACCCGCGGGGAGGAGTGCAGGCCGGAGCCGTACAGGGCGAAGCTGCCGGCGCCGGCGGTCAGGCCGGAGACGTTGACGCCCGCCTGGTTCCAGACCCACTTGGCGAAGTCGGCGCACCAGGCCTCGCCGCAGCTGCCGTAGTAGCCGGAGCCGCCGGCGCTGTTGGTGCTGCACGGGCCGTTGCCCAGGTTGGACTGGGCGATCGAGACGATGGTGCTCCCGGTGTTCGCGGAGGCCGAGCCGGCCCCGGACAGCACCAGGGCGGGGGCGACGGCGACGGTGGCGAGCGCGCCGGTCACGAGACGACGGAAACGGGACAGCTGGGCCATGGGAGTGCTCTCCTGTGAATGGTTGGAAGATCGACTGACGGGCAGTCGGAAGAAGGTGGAAGCCGTGGCGGCCTGTTCGCGGGTCAGGCGATCGAGACCGGGAGGGAGGCCGTGCCCGCCTGGAGGTTGTTCGGCTGGGACACGGCGTAGAACTGGATCTCGGTGGTGCCCGCCTTCAGCGCCGGGTCGAGGCTGAGGCGGTAGCGGATGGTCTCCTTGGCGCCCTTGGGGAGCGGCTTGGCGCCGGTCGCGGCGAGCAGGTAGTCCATTCCGGAGGCCTGCGGCAGCGGTGCGTTCTGCCAGGCGCCGGTCGCCGGGTCGAGCCGCTGCAGGGTGCCGCCGACCGAGCCGAGCGGCGCGAGACCGCCGTCGTACTGCTTGAGCCGGACGACGGAGGCGAGGGTGACGTAGTCGCTGCTGCCGGTGTTCTCCACCACGGCGGAGAACTCGACCGGGCTGCCGGGCTTGAGCACGGCGTGCTCGGGGAGGCCGGTCAGGGTGACGTCGAGCTTGGCGGTCGGGGCGACCAGCAGCGAGCCGTTCGGCAGGCGCTGCGGCCCGCCGCTCGCGGTGGCCACCGGGGTGCTCGGGGCGTCCGGGGCGTCCGGGGCGCCCGGCGGTGCGGTCTGCGGGGCGGTGCTCCGGGCCGGCGCGGCCGAGGCGGTGGGAGCGGGGGCGGAGCCGGTCGGGGTCGGGGCCGGGGAGGGGGCGGTCGAAGGGGCGGCGCTCGCGGTGAGCGTGGCGGCCGTGCTCCTGCTCGGCGCCGAGGAGGCCGTCGTGCCGGTGTCGCCGCCGCAGCCCACGAGCGTGCCGAGCAGGCCGGCGGTGAGTGCACCGGCGACGATCGCGGCTCGTCGGGGCGAGTAGCTCCTGCGGTGGGACATGGCGGCTTCCTTCGGCGAGAGGAGAGTGAGCGGGAGGGTGCGTGCGGGCACGGCGAAGCGGCACTCGGCGGTGCGCGGGCGGTGCGGGGGAGGAGCGGGGGAGGAGCGGGCCGGGCCTCGAGGGGCCGGCGGCCGGGCTACTGCCAGATCATGTCGGCCGGGCTGGGCGCGGCCGTGGTGTGCCGGGCGGCCGGGGCGGCCGTGGTGTTCGCGGCGGCGACGGGCAGCAGGGCGGCGAGGGCGAGACCGAGGACCGCGGCGGCCTTGGCGACGGTGGCACGGGACATGGCGGGTTCCTTTGCGGAGAGAAGGGGAGTCGCAGCCCGTCCGGCGTCCCGCGGAGACGCTCTCCCGGTCGGTGCTGCTCGGCGACAACGACTACTTTCGTCGCCCCACGAGCCCGGCGGAACAGGTCTCGGCTGGACGGAATCGGCCCTGTCCTGATCCGTCCAACGAAGGCCCGGGCGGCTCCGGGGCATGCCGTAAGCTCGGCGGGAACCCTGGTGTCCGTACTCGACGGCACGCCCAAGCATCGGCAGGCGGGGAACCCCAGAGCTATGAGCGCGATATCCGGCGCGGTGGTGAGCGAGCGCTCGCACACCGTTCAGCAGGAGCCCGGACCGGACGGGTCCGCCGAGGGCGTCGTGGAGCGACTGCGGGCCGCGGCCCGGCGGTTCGGCCCGGCGGTCGGCATGTACGGGGTGGTGAAGCTGCTCGGCTTCGCCGTCTTCATGTACCTGCTGCACAGCTCGCGTGACTACCGCCACAAGTACTTCCGGTTCGGCGGCGGCCACCACCCCTGGGACGTGCTCGGCAGCTGGGACGGCTGGTGGTACCAGCAGGTCGCGCAGAACGGCTACCACCCGGTGCTGGTGCAGATCGCGCCCAGCGGCTTCACCCACGCCGAGAACTCTGCCGCGTTCTTCCCGCTGTACCCCGGCCTGATGCGGCTGGTCTCCGAGTGCACCGGCCTCGGCCTGTACGGCGCGGGCATGCTGGTCTCGGTGGTCGCCTCGTTCGTCGCGGCCGCCGGCATCTTCGCCGTCACCGAGAAGCTCAGCGGCAGCCGGAAGGCCGGTGTGATCGCGGCCGGCCTGTGGGCCGTCTTCCCCGGCTCCGGGGTCGAGTGGGCGGTCTACTCGGACTCGCTGTTCGTCGCCCTCGCCTCCTGGGCCTGCTACTGCGTGATGACCCGCCGCTGGCTGACGGCCGGTGTGCTCACCTTCGTGGCCGGCCTGAACCGGCCGACCGCCTCCGCGCTGATCGCCGCACTGGGCATCGCCGGTCTGATCGCGCTCTACCGTCGCAAGGACGGCATCTGGCGTCCGCTGGTGGCGATGGCCATCGCCCCGGTCGGCCTGTTCGGCTACGTCGGCTGGGTCGGCTGGAAGATGGGCAGCTGGGGCGGGTACTTCACGCTGCAGCGCGGGGCCTGGTACCACTTCTTCGACTACGGGCACTACACCAAGCAGGTCCTGCACGGGATCCTGACCGGGAAGCCGGACTACATCTACCAGTTCCCGACCGAGGACATGATCGCGTTCGCGGTGGTCATCGCGGTGCCCTGCCTGCTGGCGCTGCTGTTCCGGCTGCGGCCTCCGGCGGTGCTGTGGGTGTACGCGCTGGTCACCATCCTGATGGTGCTGGGCAGCCAGCAGATCTTCGGCAACGTCTCCCGGTACCTGCTGCCGGTCTTCCCGCTGTTCGTCCCGCTGGCCATCGGCATGCGCCGTCTGAAGTGGCCGACGCTGGTGGCGCTGTTCGCCGTGGTGGGCGCCGCCTCCGGCTGGTACGCGGGCTTCGTCCTGTTCGAGCTCGGCATCCCGTAAACCGCGCGGGCCCGGCCCGGACGTGCCGTCAGGGCGCGTCCGGGTAGACGAACACCAGATAGCCGCCGTACAGCGCCGAGAGCACGGCGGCCGAGCCCAGCAGCAGGGCGAGCGAGACCCGGCTGCGGACTCGGGCGAGGCCGGCGGCCGGGGGCAGCAGCAGGGCGTAGGCGGGCAGCAGGAAGCGGGCCCGCGAGTTGAAGTACGCCGCGTCGCCGAGCGCCAGGGTGAGCATCGCCGCGCTGTACAGCAGCAGGACGGGCGGCTGACGCTGCACCACCGACAGCGCGAACAGCAGCACGGCGGCGGCCAGCGTGGCGGCCACCACCACGTCGGTGAGGAAGACCAGGTCGGCCTTGGTCAGCAGGTCGCGCAGCGCGTAGAAGGTCTTGCGGCCGTAGTCGAAGTGGGACTGCCAGGCGTCCTGCACCCGGAAGTAGCCGTCCGGGCGGCCCTTGCGCCACCCGACCCAGGCGATGAAGCCGAGTGAGCCGAGCGGGGCGAGGGCGGCCCCGGCCAGGGCCCGCCAGCCGGCCCGGTGGCGCAGCAGCTCCCACAGCGCGGCGGCCGCGACGGCGGCCGCCAGCGCCAGGCCGGTCGGGCGGCAGAGCCCGGCGAGCAGGCTCAGCGTGCCGGCCCGGAGCCAGTGGTGGCGCACGGCGGCGTATCCGGCCCAGGCGGCGAAGGCCGTGAACAGCGGCTCCGAGTAGGCCGCGCTCTCCACCACGGCGGTGGGCAGCACCCCCCACAGCACGGCGGCGCAGACTCCCGCGCGCGGGCCGTACAGCCGCTCGGCCAGCAGGAAGATGCCCCAGGCGGCGGCCAGCGAGGCGGCCCAGGCCACGGCCGGCGCCGCGTACTCGGGCGGCATCAGCAGGCTCAGCAGCCGGATCAGCAGCGGGTAGCCGGGGAAGAAGGCGTACGCCTCGTAGGGGCCGTGCGGGCCGGGCACGGGCGCGGTGCCCGCGTAGCCGTGGGCGGCGATCCCCTGGTACCAGTAGGCGTCCCAGAGGGTGCCCAGCCGGCGCAGCCCCGGCTCGCTCCGGTGCGGCCAGAGCACCACGGTGAGCACGCCGAGCAGGCGGGCGGCGGTGTAGCCGAGCAGTGCGGCCGTCAGGGCCCGGGCCGGGGCCGGGCGGCGGACGGCCCGCAGCCGGGTGGCGGGGGCGGTCGCTTCGGTGAGCACCCGACCATGAGACCGCCGTCACACCGGTACGGCAAACGCGCCGTCAACCGGGGCTGACGGCGCGTTCGACGGTGCAGGTCAGCGGCGCTGCATCAGGGTCACGGTCATGCCGCCCGTGATCTGCTGGGAGACCTGCCGGTACGGCTCGAGGGCCTTCTTCTCCCCGGTCGTCAGGTTCTGCTGCACGTCCCAGGGGAAGCCGAAGGTGACCACCCAGATCCGCGGGGTGTCGAAGGAGCACCCGCTGGGGTCGGCGCAGCGCTGGGCGTGCAGCGCCGCGATCTCGGTGGTGGAGCGGGTGAGCGCGACGTCCTTGGGGTGCACGTCGGTGTCGGTCAGGTAGTAGTCGAGCGCGAGGTCCGCCTCCAGCTCCCAGGGCTTGCGTGAGGGCAGCATGCCGTCGCCCGCCCGGTAGCCGTGCTCGATGACGGCGGCGGCGCCCTTGGCGGTCCAGGTCTCGCGGGAGTCCCACTTCCGGACGGACCGCTGGTCGGGCACCCCGGCCAGCAGCAGCACGGCCAGGCCGAGCGCGCCGAGCACCTTGGGGCGCAGCATCGTCAGCACGTTGGCCGCGAGCAGGGCCCAGGCGGGCAGGGTGAAGAGCAGGTAGCGGTCGAGGAAGTAGTGCGAGGAGGTCTGCGAGACCAGCCAGAGCAGGCCGACCGGCAGCACCGCCATCACGCCCACCTCGAAGGCGGCGCGGCGGCGGCTCGGCCAGGCCAGCGGGAGGATGGCCAGCGCGAGGAAGGCGTAGCTCACCAGGGAGGAGCCGAAGAGCCCGCGCAGGAAGACGTCACCGACGTACTGCACGGGCGGCGAGGTCAACCAGCTCAGCTGGTCCTTCGACTGCTCCTGGCCGAGCTTCATCAGGGGCAGGACGGGCAGCACCGCGACCCCGGCGGACACCAGGAAGCCGACCAGGAGGGCACGCCTGCGCCCGTGCCACCAGCGGATGCCGACGATCACCGCGTGGGCGGTCAGGAAGGTCAGCGCCACCATGTGGAAGTAGCCGGTGAGCGTGACGCTGAAGCCGTAGGCGGCCCAGCGCAGCGCGGTCGGCCGCTCCAGGGCGCGCAGCAGCAGCCAGGTCGCGGCGGCGACGGCGAGCATCACGAAGGCGTACGCCCGGGCCTCCTGCGCGTAGCGCGAGACGGACGGGATGCACGCGAAGATCACGCCGGCCGCCAGACCGGTCCGGCGGCCGAAGAGCTTGGCCCCGGCCAGGCTGACGAACAGGGTGGCCCCTGCCATCGCCAGCACCGAGGGCAGCCGCATCACCAGCAGCGAGTGCCCGAAGGCGTCGACCCAGAAGTGCTCGATGAAGTAGTAGAGGCCGGTGGAGGCGTCGATGTTGTGCAGCAGGTCCCACAGCTCACCGCTGCTGCGGTCGATCGCGCTCCAGGTGGCCAGCTCGTCCCGCCAGAGGCCGGTGCGGCTGATCCGGAACAGACCGAGCGCCAGCATCAGCAGGACCGGCCAGAGCCAGTAGAGGCGGGCGAGGACGGCGCTGCGCCGGGTGCTCGCCGGGCCGTCGGCCATCGGCACGTCAGGCGCCGGTTCGACGGCGCTTGCCGTACTGGTGCGCATCGCGGTTTTTCCTTCGGAGCTGTCGCGGAAGGGCTGAGGCGGGCGGCTCAAATCCCCGTGAAACGGTACCAGCGTCGTCGGTGGCGACCGTGGCTGTCGGGTGGCGGCCCAGACAGCTGTCCCAAGAGAATGACGCTCCAGGGAGGCGGTTGGGTTGCACAGCGGACGAACTCTGCCCCAACGGTTACCGCACGGCCTGGACCGATACCGCCCCGACACCTTGTTCGGCTAGCCTCCTCGCTTGTGAGCGTCATACAACAGCAGCCGACCGAGACCTCCGGCGGCGCAGCGCAGAAGCCCGTCGTCAGGTCCGCCGCCGCCCGGATGGGGTGGCTCGACGCCATCCGCGGGGTGGCCGCGCTGCTGGTCGCGGTCCACCACTTCGGGCTGATCCAGCTCATACCCGGCGGCAAGGAGTTCGGGGACCACTTCGATCTCGGCATCTACGCCGTGATGGTCTTCTTCCTGGTCAGCGGCTACATCATCCCGGCCTCGCTGGAGCGCCGCGGCGACGTGCGCGGCTTCTGGGTCGGCCGGCTGTTCCGGATCTACCCGCTGCTGCTGGTGGTGGTCACGGCCGCGCTGATCATCCTGCCCCGGAAGTGGTCCGCCGTCCCCGCCGTCGACCTCGACGCCCCGGTCCGCTCGACGGTGGCCAACCTCACGCTGCTGCAGGACCTGCTGCACGTCCCGAACGGCCTCGGGGTGCTCTGGACCCTCTCCTACGAGATGGTCTTCTACTTCTTCGTCTCGGCGCTCTTCGTGGCCGGCTGGCACAAGCGCAGCAGCGAGCTCTCGGTCGGCTTCGCCGCCGCCGCCCTGCTGCTCGGCGCGGCCGTGCCGTCGCAGATGATCACCACGGACAACCACTCGACGCTGCACGCGGTGATGGCCGCCGCCCTGATCATGGGCACGGCGCTGGTCTGCATCCTGACGGGCCGTCCGGCCGCCGTCCGGCTCGGCGCGGTGCTGCTCGGCGGGCTCGGCGCGGTGCTGCTGTTCGCCAACTCCCGGGCGATGTTCTTCGAGAGCATGATGATCCTCGGCACGATGTTCGCGGGCACCGCGATCTACCGCGCCGAGAAGGGCCAGGCCGACAAGCTGCTGACCTGGATCGCCTGCCTCTTCGTGCTCGCCGCCGGCTTCGTCACCGGCTACATGTGGAACCGCGGCATCCCGGCGATCTGGAAGTCCTGGACGCCCACCTGGCAGGGCTGGTCCCTCCCGTACGTGGCCGCCTGGGTCACCTTCGGCCTGGCGATGCTGGCCCGGCACAAGCGCTTCCCCCGGGTGCTGACCTTCCTCGGGGCGATCAGCTACTCGGTGTACGTGGTGCACATCCCGGTCCTGATGGGCGTGCGCTGGCTGCTGCCCAAGGACGCCTTCCCGGCGCACGGCATCGGCAAGTTCGGCCCGGCGGCGATCTTCCTCGCCGCCGTGATCACCATCAGCTACCTGACCTACCGCCTGGTCGAGCTGCCCGGCCAGAACCTGGGGCGCCGGGTGGCGAAGGCCCTCCAGCGCCGCACCGAGGCCGCCGAACTCAAGGTCTGACCCCGGCCCGGTGCCGTCCGGCGCGCCTCAGGCGGGTCGGACGGCACCGGCGAAGGGCATCACGTCCACCGACTCGTAGCGCACCGGTGCGCCCGGGTGCGGGGCGTGGATCATCCGGCCGTTGCCGGTGTAGAGCCCGACGTGGCTGACGGTGGAGTAGAAGAAGACCAGGTCGCCCGGGCGCAGCTCGCCGCGCGGGACGCGCGGGGCGGCGTCGATCTGGGCGTAGGTGGTGCGCGGCAGCGAGATCCCGGCGGCGGCCCAGGCGGCCTGCACCAGGCCCGAGCAGTCGTAGCTCTCCGGGCCGGTCGCGCCCCACACGTACGGCTTGCCGAGCTGCGCCACCGCGAAGGCCACCGCGGCGGCGGCCCGCCCGGTCGCGGGGGCCGGGGTCTCGTCCGGGTCGGCGCCTGATTCGGGGGCGGGAGTCAGCTGGGCGAGCAGGTGCTGGGCCTCGGCCAGCTTCTGCTGGACGGCGGCCTTGTCGGCGGCCAACTCCTTCTGGCGGGCGCTCAGTTCGGCGAGCCGCTGCTGGGCCTCGGCGGCCTCGGTGTCCAGCGCCAGGCGCTGCTGGCCGTAGCTGTGCAGGGCCTGCTGCTCGATCACGCCGACCTGGTCGATCATCCCGGCCCGCTGCAGGAACTGCTGCGGGTCGTCCGCGAGGGCCAGCTGCAGGGTGGTGGACAGCCCGCCGCCCCGGTACTGCTCGGCGGCCAGCTCGCCGAGCCGGGCCCGGGCGGCCTCGATGGCCTCGGCCTTGCGGGCCACCTCGTCCTGCAGGTGGCCGACCCGGCGCTGTAGCTCGGCGGCCTGCTCGGCGGCGCCGTCGTACCGCTGGGTGGCCTGCTCGGCCTCCCGGTACAGCTCGTCCACCCGGGCCCGGATCCGCTCCGGCCCCGGCTCGGCCTGGGCGGGGAAGGCCAGGCCGGTCACCGAGACGGCGGCCACGCCGGCCAGCGTGGCGACCCTGCGGTGGCGCAGGGCGGTGCCCCGGGGTTTTCGGTGCGCGGCCATTGCTGATCCTCTGGCTAAATGGGGTGGGGCCGGGGACGTTAGCCCTCTCCTCGGGCGCGCCGGGCCGAGGGGCACGGCTTCGCCCGAAACCTTGCGGAACTGACCGTTCCGGTCGCGCGCGGCGTCGGTTCATGGCCCTGAGCAGGGTGAATCCGACCGAGTCCAGGGGCGCCCTTGGTTGTCAGCGGCGGGCCATAGACTCGAAGGGCCATGACTAGCCTCTTTGACGACCTCCCGCTCCCCGGCTTCGAGTCCCTCTCGTCCGCCGAGTCGCAGCAGCCGCAGCAGCCCGTGGACGAGCCGCCGTACGAGGAGGCCCCGTACGACGACGCGTACGGAGGGGGGTACGAGGAGGCCATCCCCGACGGGCTGTTCCAGACCGACCACGCGGCGCTGGCCGAGCGGGACGCCTTCCACCGCAACGGCGCGGCCCGCACCGTGACCGACCCGGCGCAGCTGCTCGAGGGGATGAACGAGCCGCAGCGCGAGGCCGTGCTGCACGCCGGCTCCCCGCTGCTGATCGTGGCCGGGGCCGGCTCCGGCAAGACCCGGGTGCTGACCCACCGGATCGCCTACCTGCTGGGCGCCCGTGGCGCGCACCCCGGCGAGATCCTGGCGATCACCTTCACCAACAAGGCCGCCGGGGAGATGCGCGAGCGCGTCGAGGCCCTGGTCGGCCCGCGCGCCCGGGCGATGTGGGTCTCCACCTTCCACAGCGCCTGTGTGCGGATCCTGCGCCGGGAGAGCAAGTACCTCGGCTTCACCTCCAGCTTCTCGATCTACGACTCGGCCGACTCGCAGCGCCTGATGGCGCTCGTCTGCCGGGACTTGGACCTGGACCCGAAGCAGTTCCCGCCGAAGTCCTTCACCGCGAAGATCAGCAATCTGAAGAACGAGCTGATCGACGAGGAGACCTACGCCGCCCAGGCCGCCAACCCGATGGAGAAGAAGCTCGCCGAGGCGTACTTCCTCTACCAGCGCCGCCTGCGCGAGGCCAATGCCCTCGACTTCGACGACATCATCATGACGACGGTCAACCTGCTGCAGGCCTTCCCCGCCGTCGCCGAGCACTACCGCCGCCGGTTCCGGCACATCCTGGTCGACGAGTACCAGGACACCAACCACGCCCAGTACATGCTGGTCCGCGAGCTGAGCCGCAGCGCGGGCGCCGACCTGCCCATGGCCGAGCTGTGCGTGGTCGGTGACGCGGACCAGTCGATCTACGCCTTCCGCGGCGCGACCATCCGCAACATCCTCCAGTTCGAGGAGGACTACCCCGACGCGCGCACCATCCTGCTGGAGCAGAACTACCGCTCCACCCAGACCATCCTCAACGCGGCCAACGCCGTCATCGAGCGCAACGCCAACCGGCGCGAGAAGAAGCTCTGGACGGCGGGCGACCACGGCGAGAAGGTCATCGGCTACGTCGCCGACGACGAGCACGGCGAGGCGCAGTTCATCGCCGACGAGATCGACCGGCTGACGGATGCGAAGGACGCCCGCCCCGGCGATGTGGCGATCTTCTACCGGACCAACGCGCAGTCCCGGGTGTTCGAGGAGGTGTTCATCCGGGTCGGCCTGCCGTACAAGGTGGTCGGCGGGGTGCGCTTCTACGAGCGCAAGGAGGTCCGCGACGTGCTCGCGTACCTGCGGGTGCTCTCCAACCCCGAGGACACCGTGCCGCTGCGGCGCATCCTCAACGTGCCCAAGCGCGGTATCGGCGACCGCGCCGAGGCGATGATCGACGCACTGGCCGCCCGGGAGCGGATCAGCTTCGCGCAGGCGCTGCTGCGGGTGGACGAGGCGTACGGCATGGCCGCCCGCTCGGCCAACGCGGTGCGGCGCTTCAACGAGCTGCTGGCCGGCCTGCGGGCGATCGTCGAGTCCGGAGCCGGTCCGGCCACCGTGCTCGAGGCCGTGCTCGAGGAGACGGGCTACCTGGCCGAGCTGCAGTCCTCCACCGACCCGCAGGACGAGACCCGGGTGGAGAACCTCCAGGAGCTCGCGGCCGTGGCGTTGGAGTACGAGAAGGACCCGGGCGAGCGGCCCGACGGCGACGATGCCGAGGGCACCCCGCCCGTCGGCTCGCTGGCGGACTTCCTGGAGCGGGTCGCGCTGGTCGCCGACTCGGATCAGATCCCGGAGGACGAGGAGGACGGCGCCGGCGTCATCACGATGATGACCCTGCACACCGCCAAGGGCCTGGAGTTCCCGGTGGTCTTCCTGACCGGCATGGAGGACGGGATCTTCCCGCACATGCGGGCGCTCAACCAGGCCAAGGAGCTGGAGGAGGAGCGGCGGCTCGCGTACGTCGGCCTCACCCGGGCCCGCGAGCGGCTCTACCTGACCCGCTCGGTGCTGCGCAGCGCCTGGGGCCAGCCCTCCTACAACCCGGCCTCGCGGTTCCTGGAGGAGATCCCGGAGCCGCTGGTGAACTGGAAGCGGACGGGCGCGGCCTCCGTGCCGCCGCCTTCGCGGAGCCTGTCGGCCTCCTCCGGGGCCTCGCGGCTGAGCGCCCAGCCGAAGGCGGGCTGGGGCAAGTCGGCCCGTACCGTCACCGAGCGGGAGATCGTCTCGCTGGCGGTGGGGGACCGCGTCACCCACGACACCTTCGGGCTCGGCACCGTCACCGCCACCTCCGGAGTGGGGGACAAGGCGCAGGCGACCATCGACTTCGGCGCCTCCGGCCGCAAGCAGCTGCTGCTGCGCTACGCCCCGGTCGAGAAGCTGTAGACCGCCTGCCGGGCTGGCCTCCCCAGAGTTAGGTTAAGGATGGTTAACTACGGGGTGGTCGGCCCGGGTGGCCGTGTTGGGACAACGTGGTCTAGGAGGCAGTGATGGGTGTGTCAGGCCCGATCCGAGTGGTCGTCGCCAAGCCGGGGCTCGACGGGCACGACCGGGGCGCCAAGGTGATCGCGCGAGCGCTGCGCGACGCCGGTATGGAGGTCATCTACACCGGTCTGCACCAGACGCCCGAGCAGATCGTGGACACCGCCATCCAGGAGGACGCCGACGGTATCGGCCTGTCCATCCTCTCCGGCGCCCACATGACCCTGTGCGCCAAGGTGGTCGAGCTGCTCGCCGAGCGCGACGCGGCCGACATCAAGGTCTTCTGCGGCGGCATCATCCCGGACGACGACGTCCCGGAGCTGACCGCCCTCGGTGTCATCGGCATCTTCACCCCCGGCACCACGACCGCCGACATCATCACCTGGGTGCAGGACAACCTGCGTCAGCCGGCCTGACCCGCCAGCTCCAGCAGCATCGCCTCGCGGAACCGCAGCGTGCCCGCGAGGCGGGTGAAGGTCTCGGCCCAGGAGCTGTCCGGGCCGGCCCCGTCGGCCAGCTGCTCGACCGCCGGCGCGGTCTCGGGGGCGAGGGCCCGCTCGGTCATCCCCAGCACCCCGCTGTGGCTCCACGGGTAGGAGCCGGACGCGGCCGCACGCTGCAGGGCCGTCACCACGGCGGTGCTCAGCGGCGGCGTCCACGGCACCGCGCAGGCGCCCAGCGCCTGGAACGCCTCGCCGAGCCCGTGCCCGGCTATGTACGCCGCCGTCCAGGCGGCCCGCTCCTCGGGCGGCAGCACGGCGAGCAGCTTGGCGGCGGCGCCGGCCGTCCGCTCCTTCCTGCCCTTTCCGCTCTGCGGGGGCGCGCCGAGCAGGGCGCGGGCCCAGTCGGTGTCGTTCTGGCGGACGGCGGCGCGGGCCCAGCCCTCGTGCAGGTCCTCCGCCCAGTCGCCGTCCACCGGCAGCGCGAGCAGTCGCTCCGGGGTGAGCCCGGTGCCGGCCTGCCAGTGGCCGAGCGGGGTCGCCGCGATCACCTCGCCGAACCACCAGGCCCGCTCGCCGCGCCCGGTCGGTGACTTGGGCGGCACACCGTCGCGCTGCATCGCCGCGTCGCACTCGGTGGGCGGGGTGACGGTCAGTCGGCCTTCCCCGTACCGGACGGCGGCCCCGGCCCGCTCGGCCATCCGGGCGCCCAGCGCGGACCCGGGCAGGGTGGAGAGCAGCTCGGCGGCCATCGCGCGGACGTTCTTGCTGCGGTCGGTGAGGGCGCTCTCCAGGAACTCCTCGTCGGCGGGGCCCAGGCCCTCCTGCAGGGTGTCGAGGAACAGCAGCCTGTCCTCCGCGCGCTCGGCCGCCCAGGTCGAGCGCAGCAGCGCGAGCGCGGCGGCCGGATCGCGGCGGCGCAGCCGGGTCAGGTGGGTGACGCGCTCGGCGAACAGGCCCTCGTGCCAGAGCTGGTCGGTGGTCTCCGTCGTGCTCTCGGCCACCGTGCGGCTGACGTACCGCCAGTCGGGGTTGCGGTCGGCCAGCCAGTGGCCGAGCGGGCCGGCCAGGGTGACGGCGTCGGGGCGGAGCTCACTCCGGGCACGGGCCGCGTCGAGCAGCTCGGGGAGCAGGGCGGCCGGTGCACGGTATCCGCGGTCGCGGGCCGCCGTCAGCCACTGGGGGAGCAGCTCGCCGAGGTTGGCGCCGCTGCTCGCGCCCCGGTCGCCGAGGAGCAGGCGCAGGCGCCGGGTGGCCGCTTCCGGCAGCGCCGGGCGGGCGTCCGGGGCGGCGGGTTCGGGCCGCTCGACGGCAGGGTCGGGCGGAGCGGCCGCCCTCCGGCGGACGGTCTCCAGGGCGGCCAGATCGAGCAGCGCCCGGGCCGGGTCGGAGCGGTCGAGGGCTTCGGTGGCGGAGCGGTAGGCGGGGGAGCCCTGCGGGGTGGGGAGGGGGCGGCGGTCGGTGCCGAGCAGGGCGGCGGTCTGGAGGTCTTCCCAGGTGTTCAACGGTGGCTCCAAGTAGTTGAGTGGGCACCACCGGGGGCGCGGGGAACTGCGCGACCAGCCACGTGCGGCCTGCGGCCTTCCGCTTCGCGCAGTTCCCCGCGCCCCTGGATAGTGCAACTGGGGCAGAGCGTGTTGCTGCGGGAAGTGCATGGCTTGCCGCGCCGTTCCCCGCGCCCCCGGGGTTGCTCTAGCGGGTCAGGTTCACCGGCGCGCCCTCCGGTGTCCACGCCGTGACCGGGGCGAAGCCGGTGTGGCCGTGTTCGCCGAAGATGGTGACGGGGTGGCCGGCGGAGATGGCGGCGAGGCGCCAGAGTGCGGCGTCGGGGAGGCCGGCCCGGCGGACGGGGAGGCTGTGGTGGCCGTCGGTGAGGCGCCAGCCTTCGGGGGTGAGGACGGGGACGACGTCGGTCAGGGTGACCGGCCAGTGCTCCAGCCAGGGGTCGTCGGCGAGGGCTTCGCCGTAGGTGGCGGTGGCTTCGGCGGGGGTGAGGCCGGGCGGGGCGGTGGCGGCGGGCTCGGGGGCGCCGTGCCGGATGCCGAGCACGGCCCGCAGGGGGCGGGCACCGGGGTGGTAGGCGAGCTCGGCCTCGAGCAGGGTGCCGGTGGGCAGGGCGAGTTCGGGTGCGGTGCCGGGACGGCCGAAGGAGAGCAGCAGGGCCGGGCGCCCGGTCTTGGCGCCGCGCAGCCAGATCCGCCGGGTGGTGAGCGAGGTGTCCGCGCCGCCCTCGGGCCCGGTGGTCCGGGAGCCGAGCACGAGCCAGCGGTCCCGTACCGTCGGCCCGGCGAGCAGCTCGGCGGTGTCGGTGGTGAAGCCGACCCGGGTGCGGACGGTGGCCGCCAGCGGCTCGGGCAGCTCGCCGACCCGCTCGTACGCCCCGGCGAGCAGGTGCAGCAGGGCGTACTCGCCGAGCAGCCCGCCCTGCGGGGTCTCGTCCAACTGCCGTACCCGCCCGGCCAGTCCGGGCGCCTGGGCATCGACCATCCGGGCCGCGACCTCGCCCCAGCCGGCCCCGCTCGGCGCGGCCAGGCCGTGCCGGATGCGGTCGGTGAGCCGCAGCCGCAGCTCCTGCGCTCCCGCCGCGACCCGGCCGGCCCGCTGCTCGGCCCGGCGCCGGGCGGCGGCCGGATCGGCGGCGACGGCGGCCTTGGGGGCGCGCGGGGGCGCCTGGCGGCCGCGCAGCCAGTCGGCGGCCCAGTCGGGCGCCTCGGCGTCGGCCGGCAGGGCCGCGCCGCCGCTCCAGAGCAGCAGCAGGCCGAGCGCGTGCTTGCACGGGAACTTCCGGCTGGGGCAGCTGCACTTGTACGCGGGCCCGGCGAGGTCGATCACCGTGCGGTACGGCGTGCTGCCGCTGCCCTTGCAGAGCCCCCAGATCGCCCCCTGGGCCCAGCCGGTCCCTGACCAGGGGGCGGGTGCGGAGAGCTTGCCCGCCGCCTTGCAGGACGCCTGGTCGGGCGCGAGGGACAGGACGTGTTCGGTGCTCCAGCGTTCCTCCATACCGAGGACGCTAGGAGGGGCCACTGACACTCGCTCAGCTGTCCGGGGTGTTGTCAGTGGGGTGCGGCAGAGTGGTCGTCACGAGGCCGGGAGCAGCCGAGACGACGGATCAACTCCCCTGGCAGTACACCCCGTTCGACACCAAGGTCCTTGCCGCAGGTCTGCCCTGCGGCAGCCCCTAAGGAGTATTCCGATGACCACTCGTACGGGCGAGCCCACCGAGGTGCTCCGCGAGCACGCCGAGGACGCCTTCGCCGCCGAGCTGGCCGCCCTCGCGGCGCAGGACGACCGCCCGCGTCCCGAGCGCTGGCGGCTCTCGCCCTGGGCCGTCGCCACCTACCTGCTCGGCGGCGAGCTGCCCGACGGCACCGTGATCACCCCGAAGTACGTGGGTCCGCGCCGGATCGTCGAGGTGGCCGTCACCACGCTGGCCACCGACCGCGCCCTGCTGCTGCTCGGCGTGCCCGGCACCGCCAAGACGTGGGTCTCCGAGCACCTGGCCGCCGCCATCAGCGGGGACTCCACCCTGCTCGTCCAGGGCACCGCGGGTACCCCCGAGGAGGCCGTCCGGTACGGCTGGAACTACGCCCAGCTGCTTGCTCACGGCCCCAGCCGGGCGGCGCTGGTGCCCTCGCCGGTGATGCGGGCGATGGCGGACGGCAAGATCGCCCGGGTCGAGGAGCTCACCCGCATCCCGGCGGACGTGCAGGACAGCCTGATCACCATCCTGTCCGAGAAGACCCTGCCCGTCCCGGAGCTGGGCGGCGAGACCCAGGCCGTGCGCGGCTTCAACCTGATCGCCACCGCCAACGACCGCGACCGTGGCGTCAACGAGCTCTCCAGCGCGCTGCGCCGCCGGTTCAACACCGTCGTGCTGCCGCTGCCCGCCACCCTGGACGAGGAGGTGGACATCGTGGCCCGCCGGGTCTCCCAGCTCGGCCGCTCGCTCGACCTGCCCGAACTCCCGGGCGGCGCCGAGGAGATCCGCCGGGTGGTCACCGTCTTCCGCGAGCTGCGCGAGGGCGTCACCGCCGACGGCCGCACCAAGGTGAAGACCCCCAGCGGCACCCTCTCCACCGCCGAGGCGATCTCCGTGGTCACCAACGGCCTCGCCCTGGCCACCCACTTCGGCGACGGCGTGCTGCGCGCCGCCGACGTCACCACCGGCATAGCCGGCGCCGTGCTGCGCGACCCGGTGGCCGACCGCGCGGTGTGGCGCGAGTACGTCGAGGGCGTGGTGCGCGAGCGGGACGGCTGGAAGGACTTCTACCGAGCCGCCCGCGAGCACGCCAACTAGCAGCCCGTCCAGGAGGGGATTCTGATGAGCGCAGAGGTGCGCCTGCTCGGCGTGCGGCACCACGGGCCCGGTTCGGCCCGGGCGGTGGCCGCGGCGCTGGAGCGGCTGGAGCCCGACGCGGTGCTGATCGAGGGCCCGGCCGAGGCGGACGCGATCGCGGCGCTGGCCGGGGAGAAGGACATGGTGCCGCCGGTCGCGCTGCTGGCCCACGCGGTGGACGACCCGGCCCGGGCGGCGTTCTGGCCGTTCGCCGAGTTCTCCCCCGAGTGGGTCGCGCTGAAGTACGCCGTCGAGCGCGAGCTGCCGGTGCGCTTCATCGACCTGCCGGCCGCCCACAGCCTGGCCGAGGGAGCCCCGGCGCGCGAGGCCGGCGGGGGCGACCCGCTGGGCGGGCTCGCCCGGGCCGCCGGGTACGAGGACGCCGAGCGCTGGTGGGAGGACGTGGTCGAGCACCGCGCCGAGGAGGCCTTCGAGGCGGTGGCCGAGGCGATGACGGCGGTGCGGGGCGACAGCTGCGACCCCCGGGACGCGCTGCGCGAGGCGTACATGCGCCAGCAGATCCGGGCCGCCCGCCGGGCCGGGCACCAGCGGATCGCCGTGGTCTGCGGCGCCTGGCACGTGCCCGCGCTGGCCACCACGCCGACCGTCGCGCACGACAGGGCGGTGCTGGCCGGGCTGCCGAAGAAGACCAAGGTCGAGATCACCTGGGTGCCCTGGACGCACCGGCGCCTCTCCCAGCACACCGGCTACGGCGCGGGCATCGACTCGCCCGGCTGGTACCACCACCTCTTCACCGCCCCCGAGGCCGACCCGCTGCCGCGCTGGATCACCCGGGCCGCCGAGCTGCTGCGCGCCGAGGACCACCCGGTCTCCTCCGCGCACGTGATCGAGGCAGTCCGGCTGGCCGCCACCCTGGCCGTGATGCGCGGCCGCCCGCTGGCCGGGCTCACCGAGACGCTGGACGCGATCCGCTCGGTGCTGTGCGACGGCTCGGACGTCGCCCTCGCGCTGGTGCAGGAGCGCCTGGTGGTCGGCGACGCGCTCGGCGAGGTGCCGGACTCGGCGCCCACCGTGCCGCTGCAGCGCGACCTGGCCCGGCTGCAGCGCTCGCTGCGGCTGAAGCCCGAGGCCGAGGAGCGCGTGCTCGACCTGGACCTGCGCAAGGAGCTGGACGCCTCCCGATCGGTGCTGCTGCACCGGCTGCGGCTGCTCGGCATCGACTGGGGCGCCCCGGCCCGCTCGGCCACCGGCTCCACCGGCACCTTCCGGGAGACCTGGCGGCTGCACTGGGAGCCCGAGTACGCCGTCCGGGTGGTCGAGGCCGCCCAGTGGGGCACCACGGTCGAGGACGCGGCGGCGGGCAAGGCGGTCGAGACCGCCCTGACCACGCCCGAGCTGCCCGCCCTGACGGCCCTGGCCGAGCGCTGTCTGCTGGCCGGGCTGCCGGGTGCGCTGCCCGCCGTGCTGAAGGTGCTCGGCGACCGCGCCGCGCTGGACACCGACGTGGCCGAGCTGGCCGCCGCGCTGCCCGCCCTGGTGCGGGCCCTGCGGTACGGCGACGTCCGGGGCACGGACGCCGGCGGGCTCGAGCACGTGGCGGGGGCGCTCGCCGACCGGGTCTGCGTGGGCTTCGCGCCCGCCTGCACCGGGCTGGACGCGGCCGGGGCCGTCCTGATGCGCGGTCATCTGGACGCCGTGCAGGGCGCCGTCACGCTGCTGGGGGACGCCGAGCTGGCCGAGCGGTGGGCGGGGGCGCTGCACTCGCTGGCCCGGCGCGAGCCGAGCGGCGGCCCGGCGACGGGCGTGCCCGGGCTGCTGCGCGGCCGGGCGGTGCGGCTGCTGCTGGACGACGGCCGGGTCGACTCGGCGGAGGCCGGGCGGCGGATGGGGCTGGTGCTCTCGGTCGCGGCGGCTCCGGCGGACGCGGCGGGGTGGGTGGAGGGGTTCCTCGCCGGGGGCGGGGCGCTGCTGCTGCACGATCCGGTGCTGTTGGGGTTGTTGGACGAGTGGCTGTGCGGCGTCCCGGACGGGGTCTTCACGGATGTGCTGCCGTTGCTGCGGCGGACGTTCGCGACGCTGGAGGCCGGGGTCCGGCGGACGGTGGGGGAGCGGGTGGCGGCGGGGCCGCTCGGGGCCGCGCCGGTGAGTGCCGTCGCGGTGGAGCTCGATGAGGTGCTGGCCGATGCGGTGCTTCCTACGTTGGCGCGGCTTCTGGGCGTCGGTTAGGTACCGGTCCGTGCCTG
The DNA here is from genome assembly GCF_040296285.1 of Kitasatospora sp. NPDC002227. Taxonomy (NCBI): domain Bacteria; kingdom Bacillati; phylum Actinomycetota; class Actinomycetes; order Kitasatosporales; family Streptomycetaceae; genus Kitasatospora; species Kitasatospora sp. NPDC002227. The sequence goes on along the minus strand of NZ_JBEOWY010000007.1, from coordinate 164,932 downwards.
CCGATCCGCGCAGTTCCTCGCGCCCCTGACGTTTGCAACTGGACGGAGTATCGAATGGCTATGACTCAGAACGACGAACGGCTGCGGCGGTGGCGGCTGGTGCTCGGGGGCGAAGGTGAGAGCACCGGGTGCCGGCTGACCGGGCGGGATGCCGGGATGGACGGGGCGTTGGCCGCGCTGTACCGGGGGGAGGGGGAGCGGTCGGCCGGGTTGGGCGGGTCGGCGCCGCAGGTGGCGCGGTGGCTGGGGGACATCCGGGAGTACTTCCCGACCACCGTGGTGCAGCTGATGCAGCAGGACGCGATCTCCCGGCTGGGGCTGGACCGGCTGCTGCTCGAGCCGGAGATGCTGGCGGCGGTCGAGCCGGACGTCCACCTGGTCGGCACGCTGCTCTCGCTCAAGAACGCCATCCCGGAGACCACCCGGGAGTCGGCCCGGGCGGTGGTCGCCAAGGTGGTCGCCGATCTGGAGCGCCGGCTGGCGGACCGGACCAGGGCGACCCTCGGCGGTGCGCTGGACCGCAGTGCCAAGGTCAACCGGCCGCGTCACCGGGACATCGACTGGGACAGCACCATTCGGGCGAACCTCAAGAACTATCTGCCGGAGCAGCGGACGGTCGTCCCCGAGCGGCTGGTCGGCTACGCCCGGGCGCAGCGGGCGGTGAAGAAGGAGGTGATCCTCTGCATCGACCAGTCGGGCTCGATGGCGGCCTCGGTGGTGCACTCGGCGGTGTTCGGCGCGGTGCTGGCCTCGATGAAGAGCCTGAGCACCCGGCTGGTGGTCTTCGACACCTCGGTGGTCGACCTGACCGAGCATCTGACCGATCCGGTGGACGTGCTGTTCGCGACCCAGCTCGGCGGCGGCACCGACATCAACCGGGCGCTGGCCTACTGCCAGTCGAAGATCACCCGACCGGCCGAGACCATCGTGGTGCTGATCAGCGACCTGTACGAGGGCGGAATCCGGGCCGAGATGCTCAAGCGGGTGGCCGCGATGAAGGCGGCCGGCGTGCAGTTCGTCGCACTGCTCGCGCTCTCCGACGAGGGCGCCCCTTCGTACGACCACGCCCATGCCGCCGCCCTGGCGGAGCTGGGCGCCCCGGCCTTCGCCTGCACCCCGGACGCCTTCCCGGACATCATGGCCGCCGCGATCCAGAAGCAGCCGCTGCCGGTGCCCCGCTCGCTGTGAACCTGCTTCCGGGCCTGGCGGCCCAGAACTGACATTCGCCGTGTCCACCTGACGGACTAGCGATGACCTGTGGATGCGTTCGCCCGTTGTGACGGTTCTCACCAAAGCCGAGCGGGCCCTGGGCGGAACCAGCCCGCCCAGCGGGGATAACCTGCCAGACGGACGTGACGCGCGTGTTGATTGACGTGTGCGCCCGTGGCTGTGCGGGCCGTAAGGCCGATGTCTCTGCGTACCCGCACCAGCCCCGACGACCCGCAGCGAAGATCCTGCCGTGGCACGCTCGTAGAGACACAATCCGCGACCACGAACAAGGACGAACACACGTGGACCTGTTCGAGTACCAGGCGAGGGACCTCTTCGCCAAGCACGGTGTGCCCGTGCTTGACGGTGATGTCATCGAGACCCCGGAAGCCGCTCGCGCCATCGCCGAGCGCTTCGGCGGCCGTGCCGTCGTCAAGGCTCAGGTGAAGGTCGGCGGCCGTGGCAAGGCCGGTGGCGTCAAGCTCGCCGCCGACCCGGCCGACGCCGTTGCCAAGGCCACCGACATCCTCGGTATGGACATCAAGGGCCACACCGTTCACAAGGTGATGCTGGCCCAGACGGCGGACATCAAGGACGAGTACTACGTCTCGTTCCTGCTGGACCGCACCAACCGCACCTTCCTGGCGATGGCCAGCGTCGAGGGCGGCGTGGAGATCGAGGTCGTCGCCGAGGAGAACCCCGACGCGCTCGCCAAGATCCCGGTCGACGCCAACGAGGGCTGCACCCCGGCCAAGGCCGCCGAGATCGTCGCCGCGGCGAAGTTCCCGGCCGAGGTCGCCGACCAGGTCGCCGACGTCCTGGTCAAGCTGTGGGAGGTCTTCATCAAGGAGGACGCCCTCCTTGTCGAGGTCAACCCGCTGATCAAGTCCGGCGAGGGCAAGATCATCGCGCTCGACGGCAAGGTCTCCCTGGACGAGAACGCCGAGTTCCGTCAGCCGGAGCACGAGGCGCTCGAGGACAAGGCCGCGGCCAACCCGCTCGAGGCCGCTGCCAAGGCCAAGGGCCTCAACTACGTCAAGCTCGACGGTGAGGTCGGCATCATCGGCAACGGCGCGGGTCTCGTCATGAGCACCCTGGACGTCGTCGCGTACGCCGGCGAGAGCCACGGCAACGTCAAGCCCGCCAACTTCCTCGACATCGGTGGCGGCGCCTCCGCCGAGGTCATGGCGAACGGCCTGGAGATCATCCTGGGCGACGCGGACGTCAAGTCCGTCTTCGTCAACGTCTTCGGTGGCATCACCGCCTGTGACGCGGTCGCCAACGGCATCGTCCAGGCGCTGGCCCTGCTCGAGGAGAAGGGCGAGGCCGTCACCAAGCCGCTCGTCGTCCGCCTCGACGGCAACAACGCCGAGCTGGGTCGCAAGATCCTGACCGACGCCAACCACCCGCTGGTCGAGCAGGTGGACACCATGGACGGCGCTGCTGACCGCGCCGCCGAGCTCGCGAACGCCGCGAAGTAAGGAAGGGGACAACACCATGGCTATCTTCCTTACCAAGGACAGCAAGGTCATCGTCCAGGGCATGACCGGCTCCGAGGGCATGAAGCACACCCGCCGCATGCTCGCCTCGGGCACCCAGATCGTCGGTGGCGTGAACCCGCGCAAGGCCGGCACCACCGTTGACGTCGACGGCACCGAGGTGCCCGTCTTCGGCTCCGTCGCCGAGGCCATGGAGAAGACCGGCGCCGACGTCTCGGTCATCTTCGTCCCGCCGGCGTTCACCAAGAGCGCCGTGGTCGAGGCGATCGACGCCGAGATCCCGCTCGCGGTCGTCATCACCGAGGGTGTCCCGGTCCACGACTCGGCCTCCTTCTGGGCGCACGCCGGTGCCAAGGGCAACAAGACCCGCATCATCGGCCCGAACTGCCCCGGCCTGATCTCCCCCGGACAGTCCAACGCGGGCATCATCCCGGCGGACATCACCACCCAGGGCCCGATCGGCCTGGTCTCGAAGTCCGGCACCCTGACCTACCAGCTCATGTACGAGCTGCGTGACCTGGGCTTCTCGTCCGGCGTCGGCATCGGTGGGGACCCGGTCATCGGCACCACCCACATCGACGCCCTCGCGGCGTTCGAGGCGGACCCCGACACCAAGCTCATCGTCATGATCGGTGAGATCGGTGGCGACGCCGAGGAGCGTGCCGCGGCCTACATCGCCGAGCACGTCACCAAGCCGGTCGTCGGCTACGTCGCGGGCTTCACCGCCCCCGAGGGCAAGACCATGGGCCACGCCGGCGCCATCGTCTCCGGCTCCTCCGGCACCGCCGCGGCCAAGAAGGAGGCCCTCGAGGCCGCCGGCGTCAAGGTCGGCAAGACGCCGTCCGAGACCGCCCGCCTGGCGCGCGAGCTCTTCAACGCGCTCTAAGCAGCACAGCTGCCACACCTGAGGCCCGTCGCACGCACTGCGTGCGGCGGGCCTCGGCCATTTCTTCAGGGCGCGAGGCTGCGCTGATCGTTCCGCGAAGGGTCAGTTGCACTATCAGGGGCGCGAGGAACTGCGCGAAGCGGGAGGCCGCAGGCCGTTCGTGGCTGGCAGCGCACGCAGTTAATGAGCAGAGCCCCGCGCCCCTGGGTGCTGCCCACAGATCCGCAGCGGGCCGCAAGACACCGTGGCATGGGGCTCAGGATGCTTCAGGAAGTCCGTGGGCCGGGCCGGGGCGTCCGGGGGCGGTTCCGCCGAAGGGGCTGAGGCGGCCGGTGGGTGGTGGAGGTGGGCGGAGGGGCCGTTGCCCGTCAGGGTGGCGATCATGGCTGTGCCGACGGCCAGGGTGAGGAGGCCGGCGGCGGCGGTGGGCAGGCCCGCGCGGAGGTGGCCGAGCAGGCGCAGTCGCAGGGCGGCGGGCCGCCGGGGTGCGGGGCAGCCCCGTACGGCCGCGCCGTGCAGCAGGGCGCTCAGCCGCTCGCCGAAGCCGGGGGCCAGCGGGTCAGGCCCGACCAGGTCCGGTACGGCGGCCGCGAGGGCGGCCCGGCCGGCCCGGATCCGGCCCTCGGCGGCGGGCGTGCTGGACTCGACCTCCGTTGCGACCACGGCGGCCGGCAGGCCGAGCCCGTCGTGCAGCACCAGGGCCCGCCGCTGCGGCCGCGGCAGCCGCCGCAGCGCCCTGAGCAGCGCCCGGTCCCGCGCGGGCTGCGCCTGCTCCGGATGGACGTGGATGCGGCGACGGGGCAGCCGGAGCCGGTGGGCCCGGCGGGGGCCGCCCCGGCGCCAGGGGGAGAGGGCCCGCTCGAAGGCGTGCGCCCGGACCCAGGCCTCCGGATCCCCGGTGACGGAGCGCCAGCGGTGGCCGGCCTCGGCCAGGGCCAGCCGGACGCAGTGCTTCGCCCGGTGGCGGCGGCCGGTGAGCAGGAAGGTCTGCTGGACCAGCCGGGCGTGCGCAGCCTCGACCAGGCCCCCGAACGAGACCTCGAACGAGACCTCGAACGGGGCCTCGACGGCGGGTGCGGGAGCAGCGGCGGTCGGCACCGCGAGGGCGGTGGCCACCTCCGCGCGGGTGCGGACGCCGAGCTTGCGCAGGGCGCGGTGCAGCAGGACCCGGGTGGTGTCCGGCGGGAGGCCGAGGGCGTGGGCGATCACCGGAGTCGGGTGGCCGGCCGCGAGGAGGGCGAGGGCCTGGGCCTCACGCGGTGTCAGCAGCCGGGCGCCGGACGGCCGATGGGGGCGGACCAGGGTGGTCATCGGTCCGGCCAAGGGGCCTGGGCTCGCATTGGACACATAAACGAATAATCCGGGACACGGCGGAGATTCGCCGCTTCACGGGGCACAACGGGTGACCTTGGCAGCATGACCCCCATGACTCAGCTGATGGGCCGTCCGATCCTCGGCCTGCCGGGCGAGCTGGGAGCCCGCTCCGTGCTCGCCGACCTGCTGGCCGGAGTCCGCACGGCGCTGCTCGGCCTCGCGGTGGTGGCGGCCCCCGTGTACGGGCTCTGGGTGCTCGCGCCGTACGCGGACGACACCGCCGCCAGCGCCGGACGGCTCACCTGCGCGCTCTGGCTGCTCGGCCACGGCGCCCCGCTGACCAGGGGCGAGGCGGCCGCGCCGCTGACCCTCACCCCGCTGCTGCCCACCCTCCTCGCCGTGACCCTGCTGCACCGGGCGGGCCTGCGCTGCGGCCGGCGCGGACGCCCCAGCTGGCGCGCCCCCTCGGCGCTGTGCGCCGGGTACCTGCTGGCGGCGGCCGGCGCCGTCACCCAGTGCACCACCGCCGGCCTGCTGCGGGCCCGGCCGCTGCCCGACCTGCTGGCCGTCGCCGCACTCGCCGCGGCGGCCGTGGGCTCGGGGTACCTGCGCGCGGCGCCGCTCGACCTGCCCGGCCGGCTGCCCCACTGGCTCTGGCCCCCGGGGGCCGGCCCGGTGGTCGGCCGGGCCGCCGCCGCGGGCGGGTACGGGCTGGTGGCGGGCGGTGCGCTGGTGCTGCTGGCGGCGCTGCTGCTCGGGGCGGGCGCGGCCGGGCACTCGGCGGCCGGGCTGGGCGGCGGGGTCGCCGGGTACACCGCCCTGCTGCTCAGCAGCGCCTGCTACCTGCCGGACGCGGTGGTGTGGGGCGGCGCGTACGCGCTCGGGCCGGGCTTCGCGGTGGGGGCCGGTACGGCGGTGGGGCCGGCCGGGGTGCGGCTCGGCGCGGTGCCGGACTTCCCGCTGTTCGCCCTGCTGCCGGACGGTACGGAGAGCACGGCCGGCGGCTGGCGGCTGGCCGTGCTCGGGCTGCCGCTGCTGGCGGGCGTGGTGCCGGCGCTCGTGCTGCGGCGGGCGCGGGCGGCCGGGGCTCCGGACGGCCGGCCGGGCCGCTGGCACCCGGTGGCCACCGCCGTCGCCGCGCTGACGGCGGCCCTGCTGGTCGGCGCCGCCGCCGCACTGGCGAGCCACCTCGCCGCCGGCGCCCTGGCCCCGGGCCGGATGCGCCAGCTGGGCCCGAGTGCCTGGCGGACGGCCCTCGCCGCCACGGTCTGGACCGCCGCCGTGACGCTCCCCGGCGCCTACCTGCCCCGCCTCGCCCCGGCCGGCTGGGCCGTCCGCCGGACCGTGTACCGCGCGGTGTGCCTGCCCGCGCCGCGCCGAGGCCAGGGCTGACCTGCGGCGTTCCAGCATGGCTGGACAGGAGCGCCGCACTGTCCGTCTTAGCTGATAAAAAGCTTGCAAGGGGGGATTTCTGACGGTGGCTCAGGAGTACTGTCCGGAGTTCCGCATGTCCCCATCACGGTTACCCCAAGGAGACCGCGGATGTCCGTTCCACACATACGAGCGCTGGCCAGACGCGCGAGCACGCTCGCCGTCGTGACCGCCGCTCTGGTGGCCGGGGCCGGCCTGCCGGCCGCCACGGCCGCCACGCCCGGCGCCACCGCCCAGATCGGCGCCGCCCCGCGGCCGCTGCCGGACGGGGCCGTCCAGGCCGCCGCCCCGGCGGACAGCACGCCGCTCGACCTGTCGGTCAGCCTCGCGCTGCGCGACGCGGCCGGTGCGCAGGCGCTGGCCGCGGCCGTCACCGACCCGGCCTCGGCGCAGTACCACCACTTCCTGGCCACGGGTGAGTTCGCGCAGCGCTTCGGCGCGGACGCGGCCACCGTCGCCAAGGTGACCCGGGCGCTCGAGGACGCGGGCCTGAAGCCCGGCGCCCTGGGGGCCGACGGTCTGACCATCCCGGTGCACACCACCGTCGCGGGCGCCAAGAAGGCCTTCGGCGTCGGCTTCGCCGGGTACCGGCTGGCGGACGGCCGCTCCGGCTTCCGCAACACCGGGGCCCCCTCGCTGCGCGCCGACGCGGCCCCGGCCGTGGTCGCGGTGACCGGCCTGGACACGCTGACCGACCTGAAGGCCCACCACCAGGAGCCCAAGGCCGCGCCGAGGGCCAAGACGGGGGCCAAGGCCGGCACCGGCGTCTCGGCGTCCGCGGCCTACCCGCAGCTCTGCGCCGACGTGCGGGACTACTACGCGGGCTACGACTACCTGGACGGCCGGGACTACTTCAGCCCCACCTCGCTGGCCCAGGTCTACGGCATGAACGGCCTGAACGACGGCGGCGCCGGGACGACGGTGGCGATCATGTCGCTGGAGTCCTACTCGCCCGACGGCTACCGGACCTTCGAGAACTGCTACGGCATCAACTCGCCGCTGGAGACCGTCCTGGTCGGCAGCGGCGCCCGCACCCCGGCGGACGACACGAACGTGGGCCTCGAGGCGGCGCTCGACATCGACACCGTGGTCGGCCTGGCGCCCAAGGCGAAGGTGCTCTTCTACCAGGGCCGGGACGCCAAGAGCACGGGCTTCACCTACGACGACCTGCTGAACACCTACCGGCAGATCGTGAACGACAACCGGGCCGACGTAATCTCATCCAGCTGGGGCGAGTGCGAGGGCACGATGGACGCCGGCGTCCGCGCGGCCGAGGGCCCGATCTTCCTGCAGGCGGCCCTGCAGGGGCAGTCGGTGTACTCCGCGGCCGGGGACTACGGCTCCACCGACTGCTACCGGCAGGAGAGCAAGCCGGACAGCGTGCGCCAGTCCCAGAGCGTCGACGACCCGTCCGGGCAGCCGTACGTCACGGCCGTCGGCGGCACCAGCCTCTCCGGCACGCTGAGCAGCCCCACCGAGGAGGTGTGGAACGACGGTGACGGCGCCGGTGGTGGCGGCCTCTCGCACAACACCCTCTCCGGCACGGGCAACTACCAGGCCGGCTTCACCGGGCCCGGCTACGGCAACGTGTGCTTCGCCGGTCCCGGCTCGGCCTGCCGCCAGGTGCCGGACGTCGCGGCCGTCGCGGACCCGGGGACGGGCTACCTGCTGGCGGTCGGCACCGACTCCTGGCGGATCATCGGCGGCACCTCCGGTGCGGCCCCGCTCTGGGCGGCCGTGACCGCGCACGTGGACGCCGCGGCCACCTGCACCGGCCGGGTCGGCCTGGTGAACTCCCAGCTCTACGCGGCGGCCAAGGCCGGCCGCAGCCCGCTGAAGGACATCGCCTCCGGCAACAACGACCTCGGCTTCCTGGGCGGCAAGTTCGCCGCCGCCGCGGGCTACGACATGGCGACGGGTCTGGGCACGCCGAAGGGCGACCAGCTGGTCGGCGCGCTGTGCATGCCGGCGGCCACCTACGTCCCGGTGACGCCGAAGCGCATCCTGGACACCCGTAACGGCACCGGCAGGGGCCAGGTCGGGGCGATGGCCACGGTCGACCTGAAGGTGGGCGGCCAGGGCGGTGTGCCGACCTCGGGTGTCACGGCCGTGGTGCTCAACACGACGGTGGCCGACACGGCGTCGGCCGGGTACCTGACGGCCTACCCGGCCGCGACCAGGCGCCCGCTCTCCTCGAACCTGAACTGGACCCAGGGCGCCGTGGTGCCGAACCTGGTGACGGTGCCGGTCAGCACGGACGGCACCGTGTCGCTGTTCAACGGCTCCTGGGGCAGCTCCGACTTCATCGCGGACGTGGCGGGGTACTACACCACGGGCGGCACGGGCTCCAAGCTGGCGCCGCTGGCGCCGAAGCGCCTCCTGGACACCCGTAACCACACCGGGCACGGCACGGTGGCCACCAAGACCGGTGTGTCGCTGCAGATCGCGGGCGCCGGAGGGGTGCCGCCGACCGGGGCGACCGCCGCGGTGCTGAACGTGACGGCGGTGGACACGGCCTCGGGCGGCTATCTGACGGTGTACCCGTCGGGCGTGGACCGCCCGCTGGCGTCCAACCTTAACTGGACGACCGGCCAGGTGGTGCCGAACGCGGTGATCGTGCCGATCGGTTCGGACGGCAGGATCGAGCTGTACAACGGCTCCTGGGGCTCGATGGACATCGTGGTGGACATCGCGGGCTACTTCTCCCCGACGGCCACCGGCGGCAAGTTCCAGGCCGTGAAGCCGGCCCGGCAGATCGACACCAGGCAGGGCTACGGGCGGATGACCGACGGCCGGGTGCTGGCGCTCGGGCTGTCGGTGCCGTCGACCGCGACCTCGGCGGTGCTGAACGTGACCGTCACCGGGCCGGCCTCCCCGGGGTACCTCACCGCCTGGCCGGACGGCTCGGGCAAGCCGCTGGTGTCCAGCCTGAACTGGGTGGCGGGCAGCACGATCGCCAACCAGGTGACGGTGCCGGTCCACAACGGCAAGGTGGACCTGACGGCCGTCGGCGGCGCGCCGAACGTGGTGGTCGACCTGTTCGGCTACTACAGCAGCTGACCGCTGCCACCCAGGTGCCCTCCCCGCGAACCGGCGGGGAGGGCACCTGCGTCAGTTCTGCGAGCTGCTGTAGAGGTCGACCAGGAACTTGGGGCCGGGGCAGGACTGCTGGGCCTCGGCGGTCGGGGCGTCGCTGACGCAGCTCAGGTAGTCGCGGTAGTAGACGTTCATGCTCAGCACGAGCAGCACGCACAGCACGGCCGCCCCGCCGGTGACCAGCCCGCCGATCGCCGCGGGGGTCTGCGGGCGGACAGGGGCGTACGGGTTCGCGCCCTTGGGCCGGGGGGCCCGCAGGGCGCTGATGCCCCAGTAGAGGGCGAGCGCGCCGAACAGCAGGGAGACGTAGACGATGCCGGTGACCAGGCAGAACAGCCCGGCCATGCCGGCGCTCAGGGCGTAGCGCGAGCGCCGCTGGACGGGGTCGGCCGGGTCGAAGCGCGGCTGCGGGGGCGGCGGGGGCTGCGGCTGCCGGCGCTGGTGCGGCGGCGGGGCGTCCTCGCCGGGGGCCGGGGTGCGGGGCCGCCACGGCTGGTCGGGAGCGTCCGCGGGCGGCGGCGCGAAGGGGTTGCGCTCGTCGGTGTTGTCGCCGCTCATCCCTGGTGCAGTCCTTGTCCTCGTACCGGGCGCAGGCGTGGCCCGCCGCGCCTCCATCATGCCCGGAGCACCTGAGAGGCTTCCAACGGCCCGGCGAGATCCCGGTCTCAACTACGCGCGTAGCGCCCGGTGGCCGGTACGGAAGGCCTCCGACCAGCCGTTATCGTGGTGACTCTGCCTCCCCTCGTAGTGGCCCCACCGACGGTGGACGTACCAGCGAGGGAGCCCTCCCGGCCCACGGCCGGGGGGAGCCAAGACGTTACGGAGAACCGCGCAGTGGCTGCCGCCGAGCCCGCCCCCGCTCAGAGCGTTCAGAGTTTCCCGCCCCGTACGCCCGGCCCGGCCCGGCTGGTCGTCCTGGTCTCGGGCTCCGGCACCAACCTGCAGGCCCTGATCGACGCCGTGGCCGATCCGGCGTACGGGGCCGTGATCACCGCCGTCGGCGCCGACCGGGACGCCATCGCCGGCCTCGAGCGGGCCGAGCGGGCGGGCATCCCCACCTTCGTGCACCGGGTCAAGGACCACGCGGACCGGGCCGGCTGGGACGCCGCGCTGACCGCCGCCGTCGCCGGACAGGAGCCCGACCTGGTGGTCACCGCCGGGTTCATGAAGATCCTCGGCCCCCGGTTCGTCGCCGCCTTCGCCGGACGGATCGTCAACACCCACCCCGCGCTGCTGCCCGCCTTCCCCGGTGCGCACGGCGTGCCCGACGCGCTCGCGTACGGCGTGAAGGTCACCGGCTGCACCGTCCACCTGGTCGACGCCGGGGTGGACACCGGGCCGATCATCGCGCAGGGCGTCGTCGAGGTGCTCGACGCCGACCACGCCGATGGCGGCGAGGCGCTGCACGAGCGCATCAAGACTGTCGAGCGCCAGTTGCTCGTCGAGGTCGTGGGCCGGCTGGCCCGCGAAGGTCACCGCATCGAAGACCGAAAGGTATGGATCCCGGCATGAGTGCCACCCACGCCACTGCTCCCGTCTCTGAGAACGTCCGCCCGATCCGCCGTGCGCTGATCAGCGTGTACGACAAGACCGGCCTGGAGGAGCTGGCCCAGGGGCTGCACGCCGCCGGGGTCTCGATCGTCTCCACCGGCTCCACCGCCGGCCGGATCGCCGCCGCCGGCGTGCCGGTGACCGAGGTCTCCGAGCTGACCGGCTTCCCCGAGTGCCTGGACGGCCGGGTCAAGACCCTGCACCCGCGCGTGCACGCCGGTGTCCTCGCCGACCTGCGCCTGGAGTCGCACCGCGCCCAGCTGGCCGAGCTCGGCGTCGAGCCCTTCGACCTGGTCGTGGTGAACCTCTACCCGTTCACCGCCACCGTCGCCTCCGGCGCCACGCCGGACGAGTGCGTCGAGCAGATCGACATCGGCGGCCCGAGCATGGTCCGCGCCGCCGCCAAGAACCACCCCTCGGTGGCCGTCGTGGTCGACCCGGCCCGCTACGCCGACGTGCTGAAGGCGGCCCAGGAGGGCGGCTTCGACCTGCTGACCCGCAAGCGCCTGGCCGCGAGCGCCTTCGCGCACACCGCCGCGTACGACGTGGCCGTGGCCCAGTGGTTCGAGACCTCCGGCTACACCGGGACGGAAGAGGCCTTCCCGAGCTTCCTCGGCGCCACCTGGGAGCGCCAGAGCGTCCTGCGCTACGGCGAGAACCCGCACCAGCAGGCGGCCCTGTACGTGGACGGCACGGGCGGCCTCGCGGGCGCCGAGCAGCTGCACGGCAAGGAGATGTCCTACAACAACTACATGGACACCGACGCCGCCCGCCGCGCCGCCTACGACCACGAGGGCCCGGCCGTCGCGATCATCAAGCACGCCAACCCGTGCGGCATCGGCACCGGCGCGGACGTCGCCGAGGCACACCGCAAGGCGCACGCCTGCGACCCGCTCTCCGCCTTCGGCGGCGTGATCGCCGTGAACCGCCCGGTGACCGTCGAGCTGGCCGAGCAGATCGCCCCGATCTTCACCGAGGTCGTCGTCGCCCCCGGCTACGAGGACGGCGCCCTCGAGGTGCTGACCAAGAAGAAGAACCTGCGCGTGCTGCGCGCTCCCGAGGCGCCGTGCGAGCGCCTGGAGGCCCGCCGGATCAGCGGCGGCGTGCTGCTGCAGCAGGTCGACAAGGTCGACGCCGAGGGCGACGACCCGGCGACCTGGACGCTGGCCACCGGCGAGGCGCTGTCCTCCGAGGAACTCGCCGAGCTGGCCTTCGCCTGGAAGGCCTGCCGGGCCGTCAAGTCCAACGCGATCCTGCTCGCCAAGGACGGCGCCTCGGTCGGCGTCGGCATGGGCCAGGTCAACCGGGTCGACTCCGCCAAGCTCGCCGTCGAGCGCGCGGGCGAGCGGGCCAAGGGCTCGTACGCGGCCTCGGACGCGTTCTTCCCGTTCGCGGACGGTCTGCAGATCCTGCTGGACGGCGGCGTGAAGGCCGTGGTCCAGCCCGGTGGCTCGATCCGGGACGAGGAGGTCATCGCCGCCGCCGCTGCCGCCGGGGTGACGATGTACCTGACCGGCACCCGCCACTTCTTCCACTGATCCAGGTGTGACGAAGGCCCGGACCACCGAGTGGTCCGGGCCTTCGTCATGCGGTGGGTCAGGCCTGCTTCTTCACCACGACGGTCCCGGCGGCACGGTCGTGCCAGCCCTGGAGCTTGCCGGAGTTGTCGAAGAAGGGGGAGAGGTAGACCAGGATCTGGCCGATCCCGCAGAGGAAGCCACCCACGGTCGGGATGATGTAGCGGATGAAGCCGCCACCGAGGCCCGGGTTCTCGCCGGTGCTCTCCTTGACCACGCGCAGGCCCAGGGCCATCTTGCCCAGGGTCGCGCCGACCAGGCCGACCATCAGCCACTCGTAGAGCACGCCGATGGCCGCGATCACGGCCAGCGAGGTGAACAGGCCGGCCATGATGCCGCCGCTGGCCTGCGAGATCTGGTCGTTGAGGCAGCTCTGGTACGCGACGCTGTCGTTCACCAGGCTGGTGCAGTCCTTGGTGTTGTTCACCAGGCCGATGGCACCGCCGAGGCCGAGCACCATCGCCAGGGTCATCACCAGGCCGATGATCAGGCCGTCCAGCAGACGGGCCAGGAAGCGCTGGCCCATGGTGGCTATCTTCACCGGGCCGAGGTTGGCGATGTTGATGAAGCCGTTGTTGGCCTGGATGGTGCCGGGGGCCGGAGCGCCCTGCTGGGGGTAGCCGTAGCCGGGCTGCGGGGCGCCGTAGCCCGGAGCACCCTGCGGGGCGCCGTAGCCGGGGGCCGGAGCGCCCTGCTGGGGGTAGCCGTAGCCGGGCTGCTGCGGGGCGCCCTGCTGCGGGTAGCCGTAACCGGGCTGCTGCGGCGCCTGCGGGGGCTGCTGGCCGTACGGGTTGTTCGGGTCGGGCGGGTAGCTCATCTGTGCCTCCGAGCAAGGATGGTGAGGTGGGACGGGTGCGGAAATCCTGGACGGACGGGCAGTTGAGCTCCGACCGAGGGGGAGACTAGCGGACCGGGCCGACGGCAGGGGCTGTCGTGGCGGCCGGTGAGGGCCGGTCAGGAGAGCACGACGCCTAGGCGGTGCAGCTGCCAGACCCAGGAGAGCGCTAAGCCGACGCCGACCAGCGGGAGCGGTACCTTGCGCAGCCGGGCGGGCAGGACAGGCGCGAACATCAGGGCCAGCAGGGCCGCCAGCGTCACCGGATTCGCGGCCAGGGCCGCGCCGAACCGGCCGTGGCCGGCCTCGATGAACACAGTGGTGCTGCCGCAGAACGGGCAGGGCACGCCGGTGAGCAGCCGCAGCGGGCAGAGCACCCCCGGATCGTGCGCGTCGTGCACCACGGCGGCCGTGAGGGCAGCGGCCGCGCCCGCGCCGACGCGCGCGAGCACGCGCAGCAGTGCGCCCCGGACGGGCGTCCAGGCAGCGGGCAGTACTGATGTCACCGTATGACCGATCCCCCGTGGTTCTCCCCTGACGGTCACCCGCGCGCCTGGGCGCGGGCAACGGCTCACATCGTCGTCGGCCGCACCCTCGGTGTCCAGCGGTGTGCTCACGGCGAGCACAACTTGTGGCGGAACCGCAACGCACGCCGACGAGCGGGAGGGGCGCGCACGGGCACGGCCGGGGATCCGGGAGAATGGGCCCATGACTGCCCAGATTCTCGATGGCAAGGCCACCGCGGCCGCGATCAAGTCCGAACTCGCCGCCCGCGTGGCGGCCCTCAAGGAGCGGGGCATCCACCCCGGTCTCGGCACCGTCCTGGTCGGCGACGACCCGGGCAGCCGGTGGTACGTCAACGGCAAGCACCGGGACTGCGCCGAGGTCGGCATCGCCTCCATCCAGCGCGAGCTCCCCGCCACCGCCACCCAGCAGGAGGTGGAGGACGTCGTCCGGGAGCTCAACGCCAACCCGGAGTGCACCGGTTACATCGTCCAGCTGCCGCTGCCCAAGGGCCTGGACGCCAACCCCGTCCTGGAGCTGATGGACCCGGACAAGGACGCGGACGGCCTGCACCCGACCTCGCTCGGCCGCCTGGCCCTCGGCATCCAGGGCCCGCTGCCCTGCACCCCGCTCGGCATCGTCGAGCTGCTGCGCCGTCACAAGGTGGAGCTGGACGGTGCCGAGGTGGTCGTGCTCGGCCGCGGCATCACCGTCGGCCGCTCGATCGGCCTGCTGCTGACCCGCCGGAGCGAGAACGCCACCGTGACCCTCTGCCACACCGGCACCAAGGACCTGGCGTACCACCTGCGCAAGGCCGACATCATCGTGGCCGCCGCGGGCGTGCCGCACCTGGTCAAGGCCGCCGACGTCAAGCCCGGTGCCGCGATCCTCGACGTGGGTGTGAGCCGCAACGCCGAGGGCAAGATCGTCGGCGACGTGGAGCCGGCCGCGGCCGAGGTCGCCGCCTGGATCTCCCCGAACCCCGGCGGGGTCGGCCCGATGACCCGGGCGATGCTGCTCAACAACATCGTCGAGGCGGCCGAGCGCCGCGCCGGCCTGTAGGCCCGCGGTGGCACGGACCAGGCGGCGGCCGGAGAAGACCACCGGCACGCTGCCCCCGGAGGGTTCGGCCGCCGCGCTCGGCCGCAGCCACACCCTGCCGGTGCGGCAGTGGCCGATAACGCTGGTGCTCTCGCTGGCGGGCGTCGGACTGGCCGTCACCTGGTTCAGCCCCACCGCCGGCAACGGCTTCAAGTACGGGCTGCTGATGGTCGGGTGCGCGCCGCTGCTGGGGGCCGTGCTGCGGCTGGTGCTGCCCGAGGTCGGACTGCTCGCGGTGCGCAGCCGGTTCACCGACGTGTCCCTGCTGACGGTGCTCGGCGGGGTGATCGTGCTGCTCACGCTGGTCGCCCAGCCGGACCCGTGGCTCCAGCTGTCGGTGCTCGACAACATCGGCCAGCTGATGGGCCGTCGGCACCACTGAGCCGTGGAAACCTCTGGAGGGCGCCCCGCCGGTGTGACATATCAGCTACCGGCCTGGGCGCCCTCCAGCTGTTCCTTGCGATAGCCTGAGCCGGGTCTCTCGATGTCGAGAGACCGGTCTCGGCTCCGGCTCGTCGAGCGTGCCTGGAGCGTGGCACCTGGCGATCGCTGGAGTAGGTAAAAATGACTCGCACCCCCGTCAACGTCACCGTCACCGGAGCGGCCGGCCAGATCGGCTACGCGCTGCTGTTCCGCATCGCCTCGGGCCACCTGCTCGGTGCCGACGTGCCGGTGAACCTCCGCCTCCTGGAGATCCCGCAGGGTCTCAAGGCCGCCGAGGGCACCGCGATGGAGCTCGACGACTGCGCCTTCCCGCTGCTGCGTGACATCACCATCACCGACGACCGTGACAAGGCCTTCGACGGCGCCAACGTCGCCCTCCTGGTCGGCGCCCGCCCCCGCACCGCGGGCATGGAGCGCGGCGACCTGCTCTCCGCCAACGGCGGCATCTTCGGCCCGCAGGGCAAGGCGATCAACGACAACGCCGCGGACGACATCAAGGTCCTGGTCGTCGGCAACCCGGCCAACACCAACGCCCTGATCGCCCAGCGCAACGCCCCGGACGTCCCGGCCGACCGCTTCACCGCGATGACCCGCCTGGACCACAACCGCGCCGTCGCCCAGCTGGCCAAGAAGCTCGGTGTCACCGTCAACGAGGTCAAGAACCTCACCATCTGGGGCAACCACTCCGCGACCCAGTACCCGGACATCTTCCACGCCGAGGTCAACGGCAAGAACGCCGCCGAGGCCGTCGCGGACGAGAAGTGGCTGGCCGAGGACTTCATCCCGACCGTCGCCAAGCGCGGCGCCGCCATCATCGACGCCCGTGGCGCCTCCTCCGCCGCCTCGGCCGCCAACGCCGCCATCGACCACGTCTTCACCTGGGTCAACGGCACCGCCGAGGGCAGCTGGACCTCCATGGGTGTCGTCTCCGACGGCTCCTACGGCGTCGAGCCGGGCATCATCTCCTCCTTCCCCGTCACCACCAAGGACGGCAAGTGGGAGATCGTCCAGGGCCTGGACATCTCCGAGTTCTCCCGCAAGCGGATCGACGCCTCCGTCGCCGAGCTGGTCGAGGAGCGCGACGCCGTCGCCGAGCTCGGCCTGATCTGAGCCTGATCACGCACCGACGGGCGGTCACCCCCACGGGGTGGCCGCCCGTCGGCGTACCCGTGCACAACTAGACTCTGCGCCCGTGAACGAAACCCTCGGGGACGCCGCCCTCGTCCTGGTCTTCATCCTGCTCGGCGGGCTCTTCAACGTCGCCGAGATCTCGCTGATCTCGCTCCGGGAGGGGCAGATCCGCACGCTGGAGGCGCGTGGCACGCGGGGCGCCACCCGGGCCGCGCACCTGGCGGCGGACCCGAACCGGTTCCTGGCCGCGGTGCAGGTCGGGGTGACCTGCATGGGCTTCCTGTCGGCCGCCTTCGGCGCCGACACGCTGGCCGGCAAGCTGGCCCCCGTGTTCGTCCGGATGGGCCTCTCGGAGGGCGTCTCGGACGCCGTCGCGCTGGTCGGGCTGACCCTGGTGATCTCCTACGTCTCGCTGGTGCTCGGCGAGCTCACCCCCAAGCGGATCGGCCTGCAGCGCGCCGACTCCATCGCGGTGCTCGCCGCCCCCGTGGTGGACGTGATGTCGGTGGTGCTGCGCCCGGCGATCTGGCTGCTCGGCCACTCCACCAACCTGTGCGTGCGCCTGTTCGGCGGTGACCCGACGGCCGGCCGCGGCACCATGAGCTCCGAGGAGCTGCGCGGCCTGGTCGCCGCCAACACCGAGCTGGGCAGTGACGAGCGGGCCCTGATCAACGACGTCTTCGCGGCCGGGGAGCGCCAGCTGCGCGAGGTGATGGTGCCCCGCACCGAGGTCACCTTCCTGGACGCCGACCAGCTGGTGGGCGACGTCCGCGAGGAGACCAGCAGCTCCCCGCACTCCCGCTACCCCGTGGTCGAGGGCTCCTACGACGCCGTGGTCGGCTTCGTGCACGTCCGCGACCTGTACGGCGCGCGCGGCGGCTCGGCGGTGCGGGTGCGGGAGCTGGCCCGCCCGGTCAAGCTGCTGCCCGCCACCAAGCGGGTGCTCGAGGCGATGGGCGAGATGCGCCGCGAGGGCCACCACCTGGCGATGATCGTGGACGAGTACGGCGGCACCGCCGGGATCGTCACCCTGGAGGACCTGGTCGAGGAGGTGATCGGCGAGATCCGGGACGAGTACGACGCCCAGGACACCACCGCCACCCGCCGCCTGGCCGGCGGCGGCGTGGAGCTGGACGGCCTGCTCAACCTGGCCGACTTCACCGGCGAGACCGGGGTGACCCTCCCCGAAGGGCCGTACGAGACGGTCGCGGGTTACGTGGTCAGCGCGCTGGGCCGGCTGCCGAAGGCGGGGGACAGCGTGGCCACCGAGGACGGCGTACGGCTCACCGTGGCCCGCCTGGACGGCCGCCGGATCGAGCGGATCAGAGTGAGTGCCGTCACACCGGCCCAGGCTCCCTCGGAAGAGGTTTCCTGAAGACTCCGTGAAGCTGGAACAATGGCGCCCATGGTCAACGCAGCGGTCAGCGGTCCGACGGAGAGCCGTCCCCGGGTGCTCTCCGGCATCCAGCCCACCTCGGGCTCGTTCCACCTGGGGAACTACCTGGGCGCGGTGCGCCAGTGGGTGGACCTGCAGGAGTCGAACGACGCCTTCTACATGGTGGTCGACCTGCACGCCATCACCGTCGAGCAGGACCCGGCGACGCTGCGGGCCAACACCCGGATCTCCGCCGCCCAGCTGCTCGGCGCCGGACTCGACCCCGAGCGCTGCACCCTCTTCATCCAGTCGCACGTGCCCGAGCACGCGCAGCTCGGCTGGGTGATGAACTGCCTCACCGGCTTCGGCGAGGCCTCCCGGATGACCCAGTTCAAGGACAAGTCCGCCAAGCAGGGCAGCGACCGCACCACGGTCGGCCTGTTCACCTACCCGATCCTGCAGATCGCCGACATCCTGCTCTACCAGGCCGACGCCGTGCCGGTCGGCGAGGACCAGCGCCAGCACGTCGAGCTCACCCGCGACCTCGCGGAGCGGTTCAACACCCGCTACGAGCCCACCTTCACCGTGCCGAAGCCGTACATCCTCAAGGAGACGGCCAAGATCATGGACCTGCAGGACCCGACGATCAAGATGAGCAAGTCGGCCTCCTCGCCCAAGGGCCTGGTCAGCCTGCTCGACGAGCCCAAGGTCAGCGCGAAGAAGTTCAAGAGCGCCGTCACCGACACCGGCACCGTGGTCTCCTACGACGAGGAGAACAAGGCCGGCGTCTCCAACCTGCTGCGCATCCACTCCGCGCTCAGCGGGCAGTCGGTCGACCAGCTGGTCGAGCACTTCGAGGGCAAGATGTACGGCGCGCTCAAGACCGAGCTGGCCGAGCTGTTCTCCGAGTGGGTCGGCCCCTTCCAGGAGCGCACCAGGACCTACCTGGACGACCCGGCCGAGCTGGACCGCGTCCTCGGGCTCGGCGCCGACAAGGCCCGCGAGGTGGCGGCCGAGACGCTGGCCACGGTCTACGACCGCATCGGCTTCCTCCCGCCGAAGCGCTGACCGCAGCGATGACAGTGGCGAACGTGGTTGGTGGCGGCCTGCCCGAGGCCGTCACCATCGGCGTGTCCATCACCGTCCCGGAGCCGTACGGCCAGGCCATCCAGGACGCCCGGGCCGGTTTCGGTGACCCGCTCGCCCGCTCGATACCCACCCACGTCACCCTGCTGCCGCCCACCGAGGTGGCGGCCGGGCGGCTGCCCGAGATCGAGGCCCACCTGACGGCCGTCGCGGCCGGCCACCGGCCCTTCCGCATGCTCCTGCAGGGCAGCGGCACCTTCCGGCCCGTCTCCCCGGTGGTCTTCGTCCGGGTCGAGGAGGGCGCCCACGAGTGCCGCGCCCTGGAGGCCGCCGTCCGCAGCGGCCCCCTCGCCCGCGAGCTGGCCTTCCCGTACCACCCGCACGTCACGGTCGCCCACGGCCTCCCGGAGGCGGCCCTGGACACCGCCTACTGCGAGACCCGCGCCTTCCACGCCGCCTTCGCCGTCCCCGGCTTCAGCCTCTCCCGCTTCGGCCCCGACGAGGTCTGGCGCCCCTGCCGCAGCTACCCCTTCGGGGCTTAGCCCAGGCTTAGCCCTTCAGGGGCGCGGGGCTCTGCTCATTAACTGCGTGCGCGAAGCGGTAGGCGACAGGCCGTGCATGGTTGGCAGCGCAGTTCCCCGCGCCCCTGAATGGTTACTCGTCTGCCGAAGAGGTGCGGCTGGCCGGGATGAGGGTCAGCAGGAACGGCGCGATGAAGAACGGGCCGACCATGTACCGGTACAGCGGGGCCGGGTTGGCCGCCAGGACGGTGAGCTGGAAGCCGATCAGGACGCCGCCGAGGGCGTAGACCGCCCGCAGGTTCCGCCGCTTGGCGTAGAGGAACAGCGCGGCGTAGCCGATGTAGCACCAGGTCACGCCACGGAAGAGCAGCCAGTCCAGCTGCGGGGTCTTGGCGAGGTTGTACCAGAACTGCGCCGCGTGCCGGAGCTTGTAGGAGACCGGGTGGCTGTACAGCGCGAAGCGGGCGGGGTTGGAGGCCATCGGGGTGCCGGGGGCGGCCAGCAGGTAGAGGTTCTCCGGGGTGGGCGCCGGGTCGGCGATCCAGGTGTAGCCGCGCTTGTCGGCCGGGCCGGGGAAGGGCGACCACGCGATGTGGCCGCGGCAGATCCGGGCCTGCATGATCAGGTCCGGCCGCTCCTTCAGGACCCTGGTCCACATGTCCATCAGCTGGGTGTTGACCCGCTCGGCGGCGTTGCGGTCGAAGTTCCAGGCCAGCACCAGCTGGTCGGAGACGTAGCAGTTGTTGCCGCCGTTGGTCCACTGCTCCAGCGGGCTGACCTGCGCCAGCACGGCCCGGTCGGCGTCCGTGAACAGGTCGGGCTGGTGCGCGTAGGCCACGGCCACGTCGTGGTAGTTGAGCGAGTAGACCGAGCTCGCGGCGGGCTGCTTGATGCCCATCGCGGGGTAGAGCACCAGCTGGCACAGCAGCGAGAAGCCGACCGCGAAGAGCGTGATCACGGTGAGCACCAGCCGCCGGCCGCGCAGCGCGAGCACCAGCGCGACGCCCGCGATCAGCGCCACCCCGAGCCCGTTGTTGCGGAACAGGCCCATGCCGGTCATCGAGAGCGCGAGCACCCACCAGTCGAGCCGCCCGGCCTTGCGGGCGACCAGCCGCACCGAAGCGGCGAAGGTGAGCACCGAGCACAGGGTGAACGGCACGTCCTTCCAGATGTAGACCACGAAGGCGCCGGACGGCGGCGCGGCCGCCACCAGCAGCGCGATCGGCACCAGCCAGCGGGCCCGCGCGCCGAGCGCGCGCAGCGCGACGCAGGTGTAGGCGAGCGTCACCGAGGTGAGCACCGTCTGGGCCAGGGTCAGCACGGCGAGCTTGCCGGGCACGTGCAGCGCCAGCCAGACCAGCACGTTGTAGAGCACCGAGTGCTCGGAGCTCCAGTACCCGGTGGTCACCTGGTTCACGTAGGCGGCCGAGTCGTAGCTGGTCAGCCCGGGGTAGAAGGCCGCCCACCAGAGCAGCAGCACCAGCTGCACCCCGACCCCGACCGCGAGCGGCAGCCGCCACCGGCCGGGCACCCTACGGGCGTGCCGGGCCAGGCCCGAGCGCTGGAGGGTCGGGCTGTCGAGTAGTGCGGTCATGGCTGCTCACCCTACAGGGGCTGTGGTGCCGGGCCGTGTTCAGAGGGCCAGCATCCGGTCGACCACCCGGGCCGAGGCGCCGCCGTCGTCGAGGGCGCAGTGGGCGGCTCGGAAGCGCCGGTAGGCCTCGGCGTGTTCGGCGGTGACGGCCGGGAGGCGGCGCAGGGCGTCGACCAGCTCGGCGGAGGTGCGCAGCAGCGGGCCGGGGGCCTCGGCTTCGAGGTCGAAGTAGAAGCCGCGCAGGTCGTCCCGGTAGTGGTCCAGGTCGTAGGTGAAGAACAGGATCGGGCGGCCGGTGACGGCGAAGTCGAACATGATCGAGGAGTAGTCGGTCACCAGCACGTCGGCGGCGAGCAGCAGCTCCTGCACGTCGGGGTAGTCGGCGACGTCGTACAGGAAGCCGTCCCCGGCCCCGGCCAGCGGCTCGCGCACGTGCGAGTGCGAGCGCACCAGCAGGACGTGGTCCTCGCCGAGGGCGGCCCGGGCGGCGGCCACGTCCAGGGCCAGGCCCAGCTGGTAGCCGTCGCCGTTCTCGCGCTGCTGGTCCTCGCGCCAGGTCGGCGCGTACAGCACGATCTTCTTGTCCGCCGGCACGCCGAGCCGCGCGCGGACGGCCTCGGCGCCCTCGCCGCGGGCCAGCACGTCGCAGCGCGGGTAGCCGGATTCGAGGATCTCGCCCTGGTAGCGGAAGGCCCGGCGCAGGATCGGGGTGGCGAAGGCGCTAGGGGAGACCAGCAGGCTCCAGTGCGGCGACTCGCGGTCGAGCGCGGCCAGGTAGCCGGCGTCGGCCAGCCAGGAGCTCTCCACGTCGTGGGCGATCCGCTTGAGCAGTGAGCCGTGCCAGGTCTGCACGACCACCTGGCCCTCGCGGCGCTCGATGAAGTCCGGGAAGTGCGTGTTGCCGACCAGGTACCGGCAGGTGGCCAGCGCCTCGTACCACTCGGGGGAGAAGTACCGCACCGGGCGGACGCCCTCGGGCACCTCGGCCTGGGCGTCGTCCACCACCCACAGGTGCTCCAGCGGGGCGCCGCGCCGCACCAGCTCGGCGTGGACGGCCCGGGGGGAGTCGGCGTAGCCCCGGCCGTTGAAGACGTCGTACAGCACGGCCTCGCGCAGCGGCTTCTTCCGGGCCGCCGGGTAGGCGAGGTCGCGCAGCCGCTCCTGGGCGTAGGCGTTGCGCTCGGCGGGGCTGAGCACCGGGGTGGAGTCGAGAATCAGGGTGTCGTGCCAGCGGCGCTCGAGCAGCAGCTTCTTGCGGCCGGTGGCCGTGCCGCCCGCCTCGACGGAGACCGGCAGCGTGCCCAGCGCCTGCGGGGCCACGATCAGCGGCTGCTCCTCCTCGGGGCGGCCCACCGGGCGCAGCCGGAACTCCCAGATGCCCTTGAGCAGCGGCCGGGCGGTGCCGTCCGAGCCGACCGCCACGGCCGGCAGCAGGACGTCGAGGCGCTCGCCGCGCTCGACGGGGTGGCGCACCTCGCCGGTGCCGTTGCTGTGCCGCAGCACCAGCTCCAGCGGGCCCTCGCCGGGCAGCGGGGCGGTGCCGGTGAGGCGGAAGGCGTCGCCCTCGGCGGCGATCCCGGTCAGGAAGGCGGTGCCGGTCTGCACGCAGAACTGCGGGTAGCCGTCGGCGAGCTGCTTGAGGTAGAGCACCTGGCCGGGGGCCGCCAGCAGGTGCTGGGCGGCCAGCGGGCCGGTGCGGTCGTCGAGCACCGGGCGGACGGTGGAGCCGTCCGGGCGCAGCAGGTCGACGTCCCAGTGCTCCATCTCGTGCGGGCCGTCGCCGTCGATGACGAAGGGCGCGAACGGCAGCCTGGCGGTGTGGCCGCCCGGGCCGACGCCCAGCGGCACGCTCAGCTCGGTGGGGGACTGCCGGTGCCGCAGCCGCAACTGGCTGCCCTCGGGCAGGTTGTCCGCCGCGATGACCAGGGTGAGGGCGTCATCCGTCCGGGTGGCGCCGGTCAACCGGGCGGGCACCCGCTCCACCCGAAGGCGCAGTCCGCCGTCCTCGAAGAACGGCAGGATCCGGTGCTGCTGGCCCACCCAGTGCGACAGCGGGTACTCGCCGGAGCCGCACCAGTACTGGCTCAGCGCCCCCTGCTCGCGGGCGCGGCCGGAGCGCAGCGCCGCCTCCACCAGCCAGTCGCCGTTCTGCCAGCGGCCGCCCTGCTGAAGCCGGGCCGGGGCCAGCACGGCCGTGAAGGCGCCCCAGTCGTGGTCGAAGGTGGTCTGGCCGCTGGCCTCGGTGGCCTCGGCGTGGTTCTGGTGGCGGGTGCGGAACTTCACCGGTCTCCGGTCGCCCTTGCCCAGCGGGGTGGCGGTGACGGCGGTGAAACCGCTGCTCAGCCAGGTGGTGTCGCGGTCGCCGAAGTGGGCGAAGCCGGTGATCTCCAGGCCCTGGTCCGTCCAGCGGAGGGTGCGGGCGGCGAAGGTGGGGGGCTGGGCGGCCTCGGTGCGGTGGTCGGCCTGCTCCGGCACGCGGGAGGTGGAGACCGCGTCGGCAGTGGCGGAAGCAGGCATCGGGGACGGACCTCCGTGGCAGCAGTGCGGCCGTGGCGGCCGGCAGCCCGGCGGCGCCGACGGGGGGAGCCGTGGGGGACGGCGCTCGACGCCCGCGCGGACTGCGGGTGACATCTCACACCTGTGGATACCCCCTGGTCAACCGTTCAGTTGCCCGACCCGGGGGCACCCCCGGGTCGGGCAACCGGTCGTCACCCCTTGAGCAGTGCGTCCACGACGCGTGCCGAGGCGTTGCCGTCGTCCAGGTCGCAGTACGCCTCGCGGAAGGCCGCGTAGCGGTCGGCGTGCTCCGCGGCGTGCTCGTCCACCCGGCCGAGGGCCGCCACCAGGGCCTGAGAGGTGGCGAGCAGCGGGCCGGGGGCCTGCGCCTCGAAGTCGAAGGTGAAGCCGCGCAGGTCGTCGCGGTAGTGCTCCAGGTCGTAGGTGAAGAAGAGCATCGGACGCCCGGTGTTCGCGAAGTCGAACATCGCCGAGGAGTAGTCGGTGACGAGCACGTCCGCGACCAGCAGCAGGTCGGCCATGTCGGGGTAGGTGGAGACGTCCCAGACGTAGCCGTTGCCGGCGCCGGGGATCTGCCCGCACATCACCTCGTGGGCCCGCACCAGCAGCACCTGGTCCTCGCCCAGCGCCGTCTTGGCGGCGTCCAGGTCGAGCCGCAGGTCGAGCTGGTAGCCGCCGTGCGGACGCTGCCGGTCCTCGCGGAAGGTCGGCGCGTAGAGCACCACCTTCTTGCCCTCGGGCAGCCCGAGCCGCTCGCGGACCTGCTCGGCGGTCTTCTCCCGGTCGGCGGCGAACAGCACGTCGTTGCGCGGGTAGCCGGCCTCGACGATCTCGCCCTCGTACTTGAAGGCCCGCCGCAGCACCGGGGTGGAGAAGGTGTTGCCGGAGACCAGCAGGCTCCACTGCGGCACCTCCCGCTCCAGGTGCTTGAGGTAGTCGCCGTCGACGAACCAGACCTTCTCGAAATCGTGGCCGATCCGCTTGAGCGGGGTGCCGTGCCAGGTCTGCAGCACGGTCTGGCCCGGGCGGCGGGTGAAGAACTCGGGCAGGTGGGTGCTGGTGACGACGTACTTGGCGGTGGCCAGCGCCTCGAACCACTCGGGGCCCCACTGGCGGACCGCCTCGGCGGTGTCCGGCAGGTCGGCCTGGGCGTCGTCGGTGGTCCACAGGTGGCGCAGCGGCAGGCCGCGGCCGACCAGCTCCTGGTGCACGGCGCGCGGCGAGCCCGCGTACTGGGTGCCGAGCGCGGCGATGTAGAGCACCGTGTCGGTCAGCGGGCGCTGCTGCATGCCGGGGTACTCGCCGCGCAGCTTGCGCTGGCGGTAGCCGCTGCGCTCCTCGGGCAGCAGCACCGAGTGCGCCTCGAGCGAGAGGGTGTCGAAGCCGCGGCGCTCCAGGGCGATCCGCTTGCCCCGGCCCTCGACCTCGACCGGCAGGGCGGTGTGGCAGGAGGAGGCCAGCAGGGCCTGCGGCCAGAGCGAGCCGGCCTCGGCGCCGGCCGGGCGGAAGGTGACCTCCCAGGTGCCCTTGTGCAGCGGCACCCGCCCGGCGAAGGAGGCGGTGGGCACGGCGGGCAGCGCGGCGCGGAAGCGGCCCTCGGTGATCTCGACCGGGTAGTGGTGCTCCTCCTCGCGCCAGTTGTGGCGGATCACCAGCTCGTACCGGTGGGTGCCGGGCAGCGGGAAGCTGCCGCTGAGCAGGAAGCCGTCGCCGTCCTTGGCGGTGCTGATCTCCTCGATCACCGGCTGCAGCACCTGGTCGACGAACTGCAGGTACCCGCTGGGGGAGGGCTTGGAGAAGAGCGCGCGCTGCGCACCGGGGAAGGGCGCGTCGAGCTGCCCGGGCGCGCGCCGGTCGTCTATCACCAGCGGGGCGGTGACGCCGTCGGCGAGCAGCAGCTCGGTGTCCCAGCGGTCCCGCAGGCGCTCCTCGGCGGCCGGGTCGAGCGCGTCCCAGGCCTCGCGGACGGTGGTGAGCTCGCTGACCGGGAAGGTCGCGGTGAAGGGGACCGCCCGGCCGGCGGGCG
The DNA here is from genome assembly GCF_040296285.1 of Kitasatospora sp. NPDC002227. Classification (NCBI taxonomy): domain Bacteria; kingdom Bacillati; phylum Actinomycetota; class Actinomycetes; order Kitasatosporales; family Streptomycetaceae; genus Kitasatospora; species Kitasatospora sp. NPDC002227. The sequence continues at coordinate 139,235 of NZ_JBEOWY010000007.1, read as the reverse complement.
TGCCGAGCTCGACCGGGAAGGTCAGGTCGCGGTCGGACTCCACGTGCTTGAGCCGCAGCCGGGCCCCGGCCAGGTCGGCGCCGGAGGCGGCGGTGCCGGCCACGGTGACCCAGCCGTTGTCGAAACCCACCTCGAGGGCCCGGACCCGGATCTTCTCGACCCGCAGGTAGACGTGGCTGTCCTTGAGCCACGGGACAACTCGGACGTCCTCGTCCACCCAGTGCACCGGCAGGCTCTCGGCGGTGTCGCTCCAGCCGCCGGAGATCCGGCCCTTGTAGACGCCGCCCTTGCCGATGCCGGCGATCAGCACCCGCCAGGAGCCGTCCTTCCACTGCCCGCGGTGCTTGAAGCGCTTGGGGTCGATGGCGACGCTGAAGCCGGCCCAGTCGCAGTTGTAGAGATCGTGGGGAGAACTGGCGGTGGCCTCGGGGCTGTACATCGCCTTGGTCGGCACGGCGAGCACCCGGCGGCCCTTGGCCTCGCGCAGCACCAGCACCTTGACCATGTCGCGCCGGTGCTCGGCGCCCAGGTGCTCGGGGAAGGCGTGCCCGGTGAGCTGCAGCTTGCCGTCCACCCAGGCCGACTCGTACAGGCGGCTGCGCATCACCAGCGCGTTGTCCAGGCGCAGCACGTCGGCGGGAACGCTCTTGCGGCCGCCGCGCAGGAACGGGTAGTCGGCGTACGGGCGCAGCAGGCCGCGCGCGGGGGCGGCGCCGTTGCTGTCCTTCTCGAAGCGCATCTGCTCGACGAACTCGTCCATCCGGTTCGCCAGCGTCAGGTGGTACTTGAGCCGCAGCGGGGCGCGCAGCTTGCGGATCTGCGCCGGGCCGATCGCGCGCAGCAGGCGGCTGACCGACTCCTGGTAGGCCGCGTTGTAGGCCGCGTCGTCCTCGATGATCGGCCAGAAGAACATCGGGATCTCCTCGACGAGGTTGTTCTCGTCGTAGAAGTCCAGGTGCTTCTTGTACTTCGGGTCCTCCTGGGCCTGCAGCCAGGCGCGGACCAGCTCCATCGACTTGACCCGGTCGATCACGGTCTTCGGGTTGGTCTTCATCTGCGTGATCGACATCTCGCCGACCTCGCGCTCGCGCCAGTGGTAGATCGGCTCGGAGAGCACGTCCACGCTCTTGGCCAGGAAGTGGTGCGGCACGCTGACCGGGGCGTCCTCGTACAGGATGCCCTCGGGGTACAGGATGCCCGCGGCGTCGAAGAAGCTCCGGCGGTAGACCTTGTTCCAGGCCGTCCGGTCGGTGATCAGCGCCGGGATCTCGGTGACGTGGGTCCCCAGCCTGGTCTCCTTGAACGGCTTGCGGTGGCCGCCCGAGGGGTAGTACCCGACGGCCCGGAAGCGCAGCACGTTGCCGGTGCAGAAGTCCGAGCCGGTCTCGTCCAGGGTGCCGATCATCAGCTCGTAGGCGCTGGGCGGCAGGGTGTCGTCACTGTCGACGAAGGCCAGGAACTCACTGTCCGGGTCGATGTGCTCGTAGCCGGTGTTGCGGGCCGCGCCGAGGCCCGCGTTCTTCTTCTGGACGAGCCGGAACCGGGAGTCCTTCGCGGCGTAGGCCTTGGCGATGGCCGCGCTGCCGTCCTTGGAGCCGTCGTCGACCATGACGCATTCGAGGTCGTCGAAGGTCTGGGCGGCGATGGAGTCCAGGCACTCCTCCAGGTAACGCTCGACGTTGTAGATCGGGACGACGACGGAGAGGCGGGGGGCCATCGGGTGCGCGGGCCTTTCATCGGGGGAAGTACGGCCGGTCCGTGCCCGGGTCGGTGGGACGAACCGGGCATAGATGCACCGCGATAGTACCCGCCGACTCCGGCCCGGCCTCGGACCGCCGAAGGTCAGGGGACGATGCCCACCAGGACGTACTCGTTGTACTTGAACACCTTCCCCGCGGCCTCGGGAAGGGGGAACGAATAGCTGCGGTCGACCCGGAGACCGGCCCGCTCGGCGTACTCCCGCAGGCCATCGAAGTCGACGAACCGGACGTGGGTCGGGTCCGAGCGGTAGCCCGCCGCCTGCGGGGTGATCAGCACGACCTTGCCGCCGGAGCGGATGCTCGGCAGGTAGCTCTTGAGGAGCTGCTCGCAGGTCTCGAGGTCCAGGTGCTCCAGTACGTGCGCGACCAGCATCGAGTCGAACGCGCCCGGCCGGCTCAGCTCCGGGTCGGCCTCGAACTCGTCGGCGGTGTACGCGATCAGCCCGCGGGCCCGGGCGGTGGCCACCGAGGTCTCGTTGTGGTCCACCCCGACGCTGCCGGGGTCGCAGTTCTGCAGGTTGCGGCCCACCCCGCAGCCCACGTCCAGCACCCGGCCGAGCTGCAGCCGCTTCAGGTTCCACCGGTAGGGGGCCTGGGTCGGCAGCAGGCGCTTGATCCCGGACTGCTCCAGGGTCACCAGCCGCTCCGTGTACGAGGCGTCGGCGGTGGCCCCGCCGGTCGGGGTGGCCTTCGGGTCGGAAGCTTCGGGCATGGCGGGCCTCTCCAAGCTGCGGGAACGGGGCTGCTGGTGACTAGCTGCAAGGGAGCGTAGAGCCGCCGGGGGCCGCGCCGCTGCCGAGGTCACCCGATGGTACGACGCCGGTGACCGGGCGCCGATCGGCTCGTTGACCGGGAAACCGCCCGGGGGTGGGAGTGCGTAGGAGCCGTCGGGCGGGCTAGTCTGCGCCCTGGCCGGTCAGGCCGCGACCGTCAGCGGCGCCGGATTCCCCGTGATCTCCGGCGACTGTGCGTCCCCCTAGAATGAGTCGCAAATGCCCCGCTTCAGCGTGATCGTCCCGGTGTACCAGGTACAGGAGTACCTGGCCGAGTGCCTCGACTCGGTGCTCGCCCAGTCCTGCCCGGACTTCGAGCTGATCGCGGTTGACGACCGGTCACCAGACCGCTGCGGCGCCATTCTGGACGAGTACGCCGCCAGGGACTCCCGCATCACGGTGCTCCACCTGCCCGCCAACGTCGGCCTCGGCCGGGCGCGCAACGCCGGGCTGGCCGAGGCCACCGGTGACTACGTGATCTTCCTGGACAGCGACGACACCTTCACCCCCGGTCTGCTGGCCGACGTCCAGGACCGGCTGACCGCCTGCGCGGAGCCGGAGATCCTGGTCTACGACTACGCCCGCACCTACGCCGACGGCCGGGTCGTCCGCAGCAACTCCGCCCCGATCTTCGCCCGCCCCGGCCCGGACGTCTTCGCGCTCGACCAGCGCCCCGACCTGCTCGACCTGCTGATGGTGGTCTGGAACAAGGCCTACCGCCGCGACTTCATCGACGCCCAGGGCCTCACCTTCCCCGCCGGGTACTACGAGGACACCCCCTGGACCTTCCCGGCGCTGCTCTCCGCCTCGCGAATGACCGTGCTCGACCGGGTCGGCGTGCACTACCGCCAGCGCGAGGAGGGCGGCAACATACTCGCCACCGCCAGCCGCAAGCACTTCGACGTCTTCGCCCAGTACGACCTGGTCTTCGCCTTCCTCGACCAGCACCCCGAGCTCGGCCGCTGGCGCCCGGTGGTCTACGGCCGCATGGTCCACCACCTCAACACCGTGGTCAGCAAGCCCGGCCGCATCCCGCCCGGCGACCGCCGCGAGTACTTCCGCCGCGCCGCCGAACACTGCGCCCGCCTGCGCCCCGCCGAGTACCGCCCCGGCCCCGGCGTCAAGGGCCTGCGCACCGAACTCCTCAGCCACGGCCGCTACCTGACCTACCAGGGCGTCCGCGCCCTGGCCCGGACCCGCAAGGCGCTCCGCGGCTAGTTCTTGTTCTCCAGGGGCGCGTTGCACTGTCCAGGGGCGCGGGGAACGGCGCGAGCAACCCTGCACTCTCGTAGGACCCTGCCCCAGGCCCGTAACCTCCCCGGCGGGCTCTCGTTGCGCAGACCGTTGCTGTCCCCGCACGAGATCGCCCCTCCACATGCAACTCCGTTTCGCAGGGGCTCTCGGCCTGCTCGCCGCGCCGCCCGTCCTCCACCTCGCCCACGCCGACCTCGCCACCCTCGCCGTCCTGGTCCTCGCCGCCGCCGCCCAGTTCCGCTCCCGCCTGGGCCCGCTCGACCGCCTCGCCTGCGCCGCGGGCCTCCTGACCGGCTGGCTCTGCCTCCTCGGCGTCCTCGCCAGCCGCTGGCCCTGGGGCCTGCACCCCGTCGCGATCGGCGAGGCCACCGCCGTCCCCCTCGCGGCGGCCCTCCTGCTGCGCGGCCACCTCGAGCTCCCCCGCCCGCGCCTGGGCGACGCCCTGCTGATGGTCCCGATCGCCGCCACCGGCCTGTTCTACTTCCAGCCGCTGCTGCACGCCGACTTCACCGGCCGCTTCGCCCGGATCTACTACGGCGAGGACCTGGCCCGGCACTTCGCGCTGTACGACAGCATCATCCGCTTCCAGGGTTACCTGGTCTTCCACCGCGCCGAGGCCGCCGTCACCCTCCAGGACGGCTTCCAGAGCTACCCCCAGGGCAGCCACCTCACCCTCGCGGTGCTCACCGAGTTCGCCTTCGACGGCCACCCGCCGACCAGCGCCACCACCGGTCTCAACCTCTTCATCTTCCTGGTGGCCGGCGTGCTGACCGCCTTCGTCGCCGCCGTGGTCTGGGCCGCCCGCCGGGTGGCCGGCCCGCTGCTGGGCCGCTGGGGCGTGCTGCCGCTCGGCACCGTGGTGGCCGCCTACCTGGTGGCGGTCGAGGCCACCCCCATCGTCGTGATGGGCTTCGAGAGCGAGCTGTTCGGCCTGACCCTGCTCGCCGTGCTGGCCGCGCTGGTGATCCGTCCGCTGGCCCGCCCGGGCGAGCAGGTGCTGCTGCTCGGCGCGCTGACCGTCGGCATCTCCTTCTCGTACTACCTGCTGCTGGCGGCGACCGGGCCGCTGCTGCTGGTCTGGCTGGCCGCCCAGCGCCGCCGCCTGCCCGGCCCGACGGTGCTGCTCGCCGCCGCGCTGCTCACCGGCACCGGGGCGGCCCTGCCGGTGCTGGCCAACTGGAAGCAGGCCCACTCCACCGCCGTACTGGCGATCCCCGGCAGCGTGGTCGCCGTCTCCCGGCACCTGCTGCTGCCGCTGGCCGCGTTCGCCGTGCTCGGCCTGCTCACCCGGGCCGCCCGCCGCAACGCCTCCCGGCGGACGGCACTGGCAGCCCTCGCCGCGGTGGGTGCGGTCGCCGTGGTGCTGATGATCTATCAGGTCGCCACTGCGGGCCAGACTTCGTACTACTACGAGAAGCTGCTCCACCCGGTGGTGGTGCTCGCCGCGCTGGCCGCCGCGGCCGCGCTCGGCCCGCTGCTCGGGATGCTGCGGCCCACCGCGCCCTGGGCGGTGCTGGTCACGGCCGCGGCGGCGGGCGCGCTGGTGCTCAACTCCCAGCCGGACTGGACCGGCGGCGGCTGGGAGGGCAGCTACGGCGCCCTCTACCGGGCCGGGCGGCAGGCCGCGCCCGCCAGCGCCGAACTGGTCACCGCCATCGCCGCCAGCCGCCCGGTGCCGGACGACCACGCGGCGGTGGTGCTGACCGAGCCGCACGCCAAGGAGGATCCCCGCTTCCTGGAGGGCAGCCTCTGGGTCGGCGTGCTCAACCGGGACAACGGCCGCTCCTGGCGCGGCTGGATCTGGGGCCGCTGGCGCCGCACGCCCCAGGAGATCGTCGACTACGCCAAGGCCTCGGCCGTCCCCGTCCACGTCTACCTCAGCGACCCCGTCGCGGCCGCCGAGACCGTCCGCCTCCGGGGCACCGAGCGCCTCGCCGTCTCCCTGGTCGGCTACGACCCGCAGGGCCGTCCGACCATCACCGAGCTCTCCCGAGGGTGACACTCGCGGTGGCGGGTTGACCAGGGCGTGACCGGGGCGGCCCGGGCCGCGTTACGGGCAGTGCCGGAGGCCTGTCCCCATGAGCCCCGGCCGACCTCCCACACGCTACGGAAGCGAACCGCCCATGCCGGACGTGGCCACCGAGGCACCCGAGGTGACCCGGGACCTCCGCACCGACCCACCGCCGACCCGCGCCCCGCTGCGCCGCCGAGGCCGCCGGCTGCTGGCCGGCGCCGCCGAGGCCGCCGTGGCCCTCGCCGTCGGCGTGGGCTTCATGCTCTGGGCCCGGAACATCGACGTGGACCCGATGGTCCGGATCGGCCAGGTCAGCGGGCTGGCCAAGCTCCAGTTCCGGGCCGCCCTGATCGCCCTGCCGGTCTTCGCCGTCGTCCTGTACGCCGCGTACCGCTCCGGCGCCCGGCACTACCGGCTGCTGCTGCGGCTCGGCTGCGCCGCCGTCGCCGGCCTGGGGACCGGTATCGTCGCGGGCGGCATCGCCGTCGCCCTGCGCGGCACCCCCTGGGGCCTCGGCGGCCAGGACGGCGACCCGGGCACCCTGCTGAACTACGCCGTCGCGTACCTGCGCGGCGAGGGGCTGCCCGACCTCTACCCGCCCGGCTTCGTCTGGCTGCTCGCCGAGTGGACCAAGTACGGCTACCACACCCAGCGGGCCGTCGGCTTCGCCCTCAAGGACCTGCAGCTGCTGTTCAGCGCCGTGTTCGGCCCGCTCGCCTACCTCGCCTGGCGGCTGCTGCTGCGCCCGGTCTGGGCCCTGGCGATCGCCCTGCCCGCCGCGCTGCTCTTCCTCGATCCGATCCGCCCGTACAGCCACCTGGTGATGGTCTGCCTGGTGCCGCTGCTCGGCCGCCTGCTCACCGAGCTCGCCCGCAGCGCCGACCTGCGGCGGAGACCGGCCGGCGGTCTGCGCTCGGCGGTGCTGCGCGGCGCGGCCCTCGGCGCGGTGCTCGCGCTGCTCTTCCTCACGTACTCGGGCTGGTTCGTCTGGGCCGCCCCCGGCACCCTGATCGCCGTGCTCGCGCTGACCCCCTGGCGCCGGGGCCGCGCCGCGCTGGCCAGGGCGGCCGCCCTGCTCGGCGCCGCCGGGCTCGCCTTCGGCGCCGTCGGCGCCCCGCTGCTGCTCAAGTTCGTCGAGCACGGCGCCACCACCGTCGACCGCTACGCGTACTTCGACGTGTACGTGGACCCGGCGTACGTGATGGGCTGGCGCTACGACCACTCCGTCTGGCTGCCTTCCTGGGCCTGGCCGCCGCCGGGGGAGCTGGCCGGGCAGAGCGTCTTCTCACTCCTGGTGGTGGCCGGCTTCGCGCTCGCCCTCGCGCTCGGGCTGCGCCGGCCCGCCGTGGTGGCCGCGCTGGGCTGCCTGGGCGGCGCCTGGGTGCTGCGGTTCTGGTTCGCCGGGCACATGGAGCGCGACCAGGCGGTGATGCTCTACCCGCGCACCACCTGGCTGATCCTCTACTGCCTGATCGCCCTCACCGTGCTCGCGGCGCAGCTGCTCTCCGGTGCGGCCGGGAGCGCCTGGCGCCGGCTGACGGCGGCGCGGAAGCTGCGCCCCTCCGGCTCCCTGGGGCGCCGGCTGGCGGCCGGCGGGCTCTGCGGCCTGGCCCTGTTCGGCGTGATGGGCGCCTCCTGGTCCGCCAACCGCTACCTGCCGACCGATCCGAAGCAGCACACCATGGGCATGGACGCCTGGCACGCGCAGACCCTCCAGCGCGCCGACGGCAGCTGCCCGACCTACGCCCCGGACCACAACTGCGGCGCCCCGCGCGGGTACTGGAAGCCGGTGGACAGCGTGATCACCGCGCTCTGGTGCGGCAACGTCCCGGCTCCGGACTGGCCCGCGTACTGCGGCCGCCCGTCCCCCTGAGGCCGGCCGGTCAACCGGACGGGCGGCGCCTTCGCTCCTGCGTGGCGCTACCCGGAACCGGGCCGGGTCGTTCCGCATGACGGGTCGTGCTCTCGACGGCCCGCCGCACCACCCGAAGGAGCACCCGCATGACCATCGCCCCCGCCGCCCCGGTCGAACCCGCCGTCCTCGCCGACGTCCCCGGCTGGTTCTGGGACCTGGACCGGCACGCCTTCGAGTGGTTCCTCGACCGCCAGGCCCGCTCCGGGGTCCGCGGCGACCTCCTCGAGCTCGGCGCCTACCTCGGCCGCAGCGCCATCGTGATGGCCCGTCACCTCGCCGACGGCGAGCACTTCACCATCTGCGACCTCTTCGACTCCGACGCGCCCGACGAGGACAACTCGGCCGAGATGGCGATGTCCTACCGCAAGACCCTCACCCGGGAGGCCTTCGAGGCCAACTACCTGGCCTTCCACGACGAGCTGCCCACCATCATCCAGGCCCCGACCTCGGTGCTCGCCGACGGCCGGGTCCGGGCAGGCAGCTGCCGCTTCGTGCACGTCGACGCCTCGCACCTGTACGAGCACGTCGCCGGGGACATCCTGGTGGCCCGGGCCGCCCTCCAGCCGCAGGGCGTCCTGGTGATGGACGACTACCGCTCCGCCCACACCCCGGGCGTGGCCGCCGCCACCTGGGAGGCCGTGCTGAACGGCGGGCTCAACCCGATCTGCCTCACCGAGTGCAAGTTCTACGGCACCTGGGGAGACCCGAAGCCCTTCCAGGAGGAGCTGCTGCGCACCTCCGGCGGCGCCCCCGGCTGCCGCACCCACATCGACACCATCGCCGGGCACCGGGTGCTCCGGCTCGGCGGCGAGCCCGACCCGGTGGTCGACTTCCCCGTCTCCCGGCACCACGACCGCCTCGCCCAGCAGGAGACCCTGCGCAGCGCCGAGCGGGCCGCCGAGGAGCTGGCCGCCCGCCGGTCCGCCGCCGCGGCCGCCCGCCGCCCCGTCGCCGTGGCCCGCCGGGTCGCCGCCGACCTGATGCCGCCCATCCTGACCGGGGCCGTCCGCCGGGCGCGTCGCCGGGGCTGAGCGGGCCGGGCGCCGCTATACAAGGTGGGGTGAGCCTGCTCGCGGCCGTCTGGCCGGTCGGATTCGGAGTGCCCGTGGAGAGACTGGCCAAGCTGCCGGTGATCGGCCCGCTCGTCCGGTGGCTCCTGGCCACCCGGGCCTGGCGCACCTACGCGCACTTCACGGACGCCAAGGGCAACCGGCTGGCCGGGGCCGTCACCTTCTTCGGCTTCCTGGCGCTCTTCCCGCTGCTCACCGTCGCCCTGGCGGTGGCCGTGGCCACCCTCAACGGCTCCCAGGTGCACCGGCTGCAGACCAAGATCTCCGATCAGCTGCCGGGGCTGTCCGACTCGCTCAACCTCCCCGGCCTGATCGACAACGCCGGCACGGTCGGGGCGATCAGCGGCGTACTGCTGCTGCTCTCCGGCCTCGGCTGGGTCGACACCATGCGCGGCTCGATCCGGGACGTCTGGCGGCTGCCCGAGGAGGACGGCAACCCGGTGCTGCGCAAGGGCTGGGACTGCGTGGTGCTCGGCGGCCTCGGCCTGGTCACCGCCGTCTCGCTCGGCGCCTCGGCCGTGGCCACCCAGCTCGCCCACCGGCTGGCCGACGCGATCGGCGTGGGCGGCACGGCCGGCCGCTACCTGCTGGGCGCGGCAAGCTACCTGATCGCCGTCCTCGCCGACACCGCCCTCTTCGCGTACCTGCTGGCGCCCTTCCCCCGGATCGCCGGCCAGCCCCGGCGGGAGGTGCTGGGCGGGGCGCTGATCGGGGCGGTGGGCTTCGAAGTGCTGAAGATCCTGCTCTCCTCGTACCTCGGCTCGGTGGCGACCAAGAACATCTACGGCGCCTTCGGCACGCCGATCGCGCTGCTGCTGTGGATCAACTTCGTCAGCCGCCTGCTGATGTACTGCGTCTCCTGGACGGCCTTGGCGGACCCGGCCGCGGCCCGCCGCCGGGAGGCCGACCAGGCCAGGGCGGTTCTCGCCAAGGACCTTGACCCCCTGCCCAACGAGGGCGGAAGTGACTAGGATCACGGCACCAGCGCCCCTACCCCTGTCGGGCGCTTCCCTTGGAGATAGCCCGTGACCAGCTCCACTCCCGCTGTTCCGCGCACCCCCGACGACGTCCCCGGCTGGTTCTGGAAAGTCGACCAGGACGTCTTCAGCTGGTTCCTCGACCGGCAGACCGAGAACGGCGTGACCGGCAACATCCTCGAACTCGGCACCTACCTCGGCCGGAGCGCCATCCTCCTGGGCCGGCACCTGCGCGAGGGCGAGTCCTTCACCATCTGCGACCTCTTCGACTCGGACGCTCCGGACGAGGAGAACTCGGCCGAGATGGAGATGTCCTACCGCAAGACGCTCACCCGCAAGGCCTTCGAGACCAACTACCTGGCCTTCCACGAAGAGCTGCCGACCGTCATCCAGGCCCCGACCTCGGTGCTCGCCGACGGGCGGATCCCGGCGGGCAGCTGCCGCTTCGTGCACATCGACGCCTCGCACCTGTACGAGCACGTCAGCGGTGACATCCGGGTGGCCCGGGACGCCCTGGCCAAGGACGGCCTGGTCGTGCTCGACGACTACCGTTCGCTCCACACCCCCGGGGTCGCGGCCGCCGTCTGGGAGGCCGTGGCGGACGCCGGGCTGAAGCCGGTCTGCCTGACGCCGGAGAAGTTCTACGGCACCTGGGGCGACGCGGAGGCCGCCAAGGCGGACTTCCTCGCCAAGGGCTGGCCCGTCGCCGAGGGCTACAAGATCAGCGAGGACGTGATCGCGGGCGGCACCGTCCACCGCATCACCTGGACCGAGCCGGCCAAGTCCCCCGCCCCGCAGCCCACTCCGGCCCCCGCCGCGGCCCCGCGCCCCCAGCGCTCCGCCGCCCGCCGCCTCGCCCTCGACCTGCTCCCCCCGGTGGCCACCCGCGCCATCCGCCGCACCCTCGCCGCCCGCAGGGGCTGAACCACGTCCCTCCGGGGGCACTGCTCCCCGGGGGCCGCTGCGCTAGCGCCGTCGCACGGCCGTGGCTCCCACCGGGCCGTTCTCCGGCACGGACAGGGCGGGTACGGCCCGCCGGCGGCGTTGGCGGCGGCGTTGGCGGCGGCGGGCCCGCAGCCGCAGGCCGGCCGCCAGCAGGGCCACGCCTGCGACGGCGGTGCCCCACCAGGCCATCGCTCCGGTGCTGCTGCCCTCGACCGCGGCCTGGGCCGCCGCCGGGTGGGCGACGGCCGGCACGGCGGGGGAGGGCTTCCCGCCACCGGCCGCGGCGGCCGCCGGCGCCGGGGTGGCGGCAGCGGCGGTGTCCTCCGCCAGCAGGCCCACGGCCTGGATGTGCCCGGCCGCCGCGAAGCCCCAGTCGAGCAGGGCCGCCGTCTCCTCGTAGACCTTCATGTACGAGTCGGGGTGCATCACCGTCACCAGCAGGGACCGTCCGTTCCGGACGGCGGCGCCGGTGAAGGTGGATCCGGCGTTGGTGGTGTAGCCGTTCTTGACCCCGATCAGCCCCGGGTAACTGCCCAGCAGCCGGTCGGTGTTGGCGATGCCGAAGCTGCTCCGCTGCCCGGTGGCCTTGTCCAGGGCGCCGGGGAACTGCGCGTCCCGCGTGCCGCAGTAGGCCCGGAAGTCGGCGTTGCGCATCCCGGCCCGGGCGAACAGCGTGAGGTCGTACGCCGAGGAGACCTGCCCGTCGGTGTCGTAGCCGTCGGGCGACACCACGTGGGTGTCCCGGGCCTGGAGGGAGTCGGCCCGGGCCTGCATCTGGGCGACGGTCTGCTCGATGCCGCCGTTCATGTGGGCGAGCACGTGCACGGCGTCGTTGCCGGAGGAGAGGAAGACCCCGCGCCAGAGGTCCTCGACCCGGTAGTCCAGGTCCTCCTTGATGCCGACCAGGCTGCTGCCCTGCCCGAGCCCGGTGAGCTCGGCCGGGGCCACGTGGTGCACGGTGGCGCGGTCGAACTTCGGCAGCACGGTGTCGGCGAAGAGCATCTTCAGGGTGCTCGCCGGGGGCAGTTTCAGATGGGCGTTGTACGCGGCCAGCACCTCACCGGTCGCGGCGTCGGCCACCAGCCAGGACTGGCCGGTCAGGCCGGTGGGCAGCGCGGGCGCCCCGGCCAGCGGGGCGACCTGCACCCCGGCCTGCCCGAGCCGTTGCCCGCCGACCGCCACGGGCGGCGGCCCCTCACCCGGGGCCGCCGCACAGCAGAGCGAGACCGCCGCGGCCACGGCGCCGCAGCGAAGAACGAGACCACTTGCCTTCAGCACCGACGGAACGTACCCGCACCGGCCCCCCGCCCGACTGCCGCGCCGGTACCGTCCCCCGCACGAGTGCCCCCGCTTGGCCCGTCCGGCCTACTGCGCATACTGGAGGCCGACCACTGTGCCCGCTCCACCGAGGACTGCCCCATGAAACTCAGCCGCCGCACCTCCTGGTTCCTCACCGCGTTCGGCGTGTGGTCCCTGATCATCTGGACCACTTTCGTGAAGAACCTGTGGAGGGACTCCGGCCACCAGGCCTTCACGGGCGGTGACCACTCCCACCCCACCGCCTTCTTCTGGGTCCACCTGGCCCTCGCCGTCACCTCCTTCGTCCTCGGCGCTCTGGTCGGTACGGTCGGCATCCGAGGACTGCGCGCCGCCCGCCCGGCGGCCCGGTAGTCACCGGACCTCGGAAGCCTCAACCGCCGGAGCGGTTGTGCGTCGTTCTGGGTACCGGCGCCCATCCCTGAAGCTCCTGGAACAGCGGTGGCTCGGGCAGTGGGCGGCTCCGGACCGAGCGGCCTCGGGCACGTACGACCCGGACGTCCGAGGCCCAGCCGGAGGCACCGGGAGTGCCGGCGGCCCGTGGCCAGGAGGAAGCGATGTCGAGGACGGCCTCCTCGGCGACGTCCACGAGCTGCTCGGTGAAGGCCTGCTCCACCTCCTCGGGCGCCGCCGCCGGCCTGGAGGTCTGACTGTGCGGCAGCCGGTCGAGGCCGACCTCCGTGTCCCGGGCCCGGGTGCGCCAGAGCCCGGCGCGGTCGGCGCGGCCGGTCGCGGTGTAGTGGATGGCCAGGAAGTGGGCCGCCAGCGGGTCCTCGGCTCCGGCGGCCACGCCCCACCACAGCTCCGCCGAGACGGGGTGGCCCAGCCAGTACATCAGGCACCCCACCACGGTGGCCGACTCCACGTGCCCTCCCAGGATGAAGTCGTCCAAGGCTTGCGGCGACGCCTCGCCCACCACAGCCGTGCACAACTGCACCAGGTCGCGGTGGAGGTCCCGGTGGAGATCCTCCCGGCCTGCGATCGCGGTCAGATCCGGTTGCTGCCGAGCCGCCGGGGCGCGGACCGTCGGCGAGGGACTGTTCGAGGCCGCCCGGGGGGCCGCCGGGGGCCGCTCGGCTCGGAGGGTGGGGCGGGTGGCGGTCGATCGCTCCCCGGCCATGATGCGCTCGGCGAGCTGACGGGTGAACTCCACCGGATCATGCTGTTCGAACTCCTGCTCCAGGTCGTCGGCCTGACGCTTCAGCAGCTTGTGGATGTCCATGGCTCAGTTCCCCTGTTGTTCGTCGTCCTGGAGGGTGGTGAGCAGGTGCTCCAGGTGGCGGGTGGCGAGGCTGTAATAGGTCTTGGCGGTGCTCTGCGCGATGTCCAGCACCGCCCCGATCTGCGCGTAGTCCATCTCGTGGCGGCGCAGCCGGACCACCTCGGCCTGCACCGGGTGGGTCTTGGCGAGCTCGTCGATCGCCCAGCGCAGCGCGTCGAGCTCGACTAACTGGTCCATCGCCTCGTGACCGGTCGTGTCCGGTCGCGGCTGGCGCGCGAGGTGGACGGCCTTCTCGTCCTGGCGCCGACGGCTGCGATGGAGGTTCGCGATCTCGTCCCGGAGGATCTTCCACGCGAAGGCCTGGATCGCCTCCGGGCTCGGGAGCCCCAGAGCCACGTCCCACTTCTCGAACAGCTTGGCTCCCGTGTTCTGCACGGCGTCCTGGGCGTCGGCCTTGTTGCCCAGGCGGTCGAGCGCGAAAGGCAGCCAGCGCCGGTGCTGCTCCTCGAAGAACACCGCGAACTGCGGGCCGAGGGCTCCGACCGGGTCGTGCTGCAGAGGGATCTGACGCACGGCTCCCCCCTTCTTGACGGTGGTGACCGGTGCACCGCGCGGTGCACCGGAGCCCCAGCGGGGCTCGTCATGGGTACCGTTCGGGAACGAGGGTTTGTTGACCTGATCCGCCGATCAGTTTCTAACACTGTGTTAGATCGCGACTGCGATCCGTGCCGACCAGCGCATTTGCCGCCCCGGAGGACGATGCCCGGGGTGTCCGTGTGGCGCAGGTCACAGCATTTCGAGGATTGGGCGCAGGCCGGTTTGACCGTGCAGCGGCAGGTCCTGTAAACGGCGCCGGTCGCTGCAAAAGCGATTGCCCCACGGGCTCGGGCCCTGCCAGGATCTTCACGCCGTACGCACATCGCGTACGCACCGTCAGTTCTCAGGGGTGGGAGTGCTCGTGCCACGTTCTTCTGTTCTGCTGGCCTCGGCCGCCGTCGTCGCGCTGTCGGCCGGGGTGATCGGTGCGCCGGTCGCGAGTGCGGCGGCGCCCGTGCCGGTGGTGAGTGATCCGAAGGCGGCGCCCGTCCCGGGCTTCGCCGCGACCGGTCTGCACACCCAGGGCTGCGAGCCGGGGGAGACGCCGGGCTGGGTGGGGTCCAAGGACGTCACCCTGGCCGTCGGGGTGCAGTCCCAGGACGCCGCCACCGCGCGCTTCTCCGTGCGCGACGAGCGCACCGGGCAGGCCGTGAAGACCACCGCCCCGGTGGCCGACGGAGCTGCGAGCATCAAGCCGGGCAACCTGGCGGACGGCCGCACCTTCGCCTGGCAGGCCCAGGCCCTCACCGCCCACGCCACGGGCAAGCCGACGCCTTGGTGCAGCTTCCGGGTCGACACCACGGCCCCGGGCAGTGCGGTGGTCAGCTCCACCGACTTCCCCGCCGACGGCCCGTCCGGCAAGTACGCGGGCCAGTACGGCAGCTTCACCTTCACCGCCGCCGACCCCGCCCCGGCCACCGGCCGCGCCTCGGGTATCGCCTGCTACCACTACGTCCTCCAGGGCACCCTGAGTGTGGGCGGCACCTGCCAGGACACCGACGCGGTGATGGCCGGTCCGGACGGCAGCGCGACGCTCCAGATCCGCCCGACCGACTGGGGTACGAACACACTCAAGGTCCAGGCGGTGGACAACGCGGGCAACGTGTCGTCCCCCGTGAGCTACACCTTCTACGCGCGGTCGAACCCCAATCCGCCGAACACCCTGGGCGACGTGGACGGCGACGGAGTGCCGGACATCCTGCTGCCGGATTCGGCGGGCAACCTGCAGATCATCAGCGCGGCGGCACACGACACCACCCCGAGTTCGGTCGTGCCCGCCGCCCGCGCGGCCAGGTCGACGGGCTGGACGGGTGCACAGCTGGCCCACCGTGGCTCCGACGGGGCCCATGCACCGATGGATGACCTGCTCGTGCACTATCCGGGTGCCGGCTCTCTCCTCGAGTACCGGAACATGGATCAGGGCGGCTTCGCCGGTGGGTGGAACGAGGTGGGGCGCTACAACTCGGCTTATCCGTCGGAGGACTGGTCCCAGGTCGATCAGCTGGTGGTCCTCGGTCCCCTGGACGGACCGTACCGCCCTGCCATGATCACGGTTGAGAACGGTGACCTCTGGTTCTCCGACTACTACGACTCCGCCCAGCACGTCCTGCAGCTCAGCACCACCGGCACCTGGTCCGGCTACGACCTGATCGCCCCCGGCAAGCAGGCCGACGGCTCGCTGCTGATCTGGTCCCGGGAGAAGGCCACCGGCACCCTGCGCAGCTACCGGGCCGTACTCGGCACCGACGGCACGTACGACTTCTCGGCGCTCGCCGACCCGGCCGGCGGCGCCGTGATCGGGAGCTTCCCGGTGGCCGACTACCCGGTGGTGGGCAGCTCCGGTGACGGCAACGGGGACGGCAGGCCGGACCTGTACGCCGTCACGGCGGCGCGGCACCTGCTGACCTTCGACGGGGTGGCGGCCCCGAAGGACCTCGGTCTGCTGAAGTGAAACGACTGAGGGCCCGTCCGGAGGAATCCGGACGGGCCCTCAGTCATGGGCTGACTAGAAGCGACGGGTGACCAGCGCCCGCTTCACTTCCTGGATCGCCTTGGTGACCTCGATGCCGCGGGGGCAGGCCTCGGAGCAGTTGAAGGTGGTGCGGCAGCGCCACACGCCCTCACGGTCGTTCAGGATCTCCAGGCGCTGCTCGGCACCCTCGTCACGCGAGTCGAAGATGAAGCGGTGCGCGTTGACGATCGCGGCCGGGCCGAAGTACTGGCCGTCGTTCCAGAAGACCGGGCAGGACGAGGTGCACGCGGCGCACAGGATGCACTTGGTGGTGTCGTCGAAGCGCTCGCGGTCCTCGGCCGTCTGCAGACGCTCACGCGTCGGCTCGTTCCCCTTGGTGATGAGGAACGGCATGACGTCCTTGTACGCCTGGAAGAACGGGTCCATGTCCACGATCAGGTCCTTGAGGACCGTCAGGCCCTTGATGGCCTCGATCGTGATCGGCTTCTCCGGGTTCACGTCCTTGATCAGGGTCTTGCAGGCCAGACGGTTGCGGCCGTTGATCCGCATCGCGTCCGAGCCGCAGATCCCGTGCGCGCAGGAACGGCGGTAGGTGAGGGTGCCGTCCTGCTCCCACTTGATCTTGTTGAGCGCGTCCAGGACGCGCTCCTTCGGGTCCATCTCCAGCTGGTAGTCGACCCACACCGGGTCCGGGTGCTCCTCCGGGTTGAACCGGCGGATCCGGAAGGTGACGGTGATCAGCTTGGTGGCGCCCGACTCGGCCGCGTCCAGAGCGGCCGAGTGCTTCTCCACGGTCGGAGTGCTCATCAGTACTTACGCTCCATCGGCTGGTACCGGGTCGTGACGACCGGCTTGTAGTCGAGGCGGATGGAGGTGGAGCCGTCGGCGGCCACCTCCTGGTACGCCATGGTGTGCAGCATGAACTTCTTGTCGTCGCGGGTCGGGAAGTCCTCGCGGTAGTGACCGCCGCGGGACTCCTCGCGGGCCAGCGCGGAGACGGCCAGGACCTCGGCCAGGTCGAGCAGGTTGCCCAGCTCCACGGCCTCCAGGAGGTCCGTGTTGTAGCGGGTGCCCTTGTCCTGGATCGCGACGTTCTTGTAGCGCTCCTTGAGCGCCGCGATGTCGGTGACGGCGGCCTTCAGGGTGTCGCCGGTGCGGTAGACCATGGCGTTGGTGTCCATGGTCTCCTGCAGCTCCTTGCGGATCTGCGCGACGGACTCGGTGCCGGTGGAGTCGCGCAGGCCGTCGACCAGCGCCTGCACTTTCTCGGCCGGGTTGTCCGGGAGCTCGACGTACTCGTTGACGTTGGCGTAGTCGGCGGCGGCGATGCCCGCGCGACGGCCGAAGACGTTGATGTCGAGCAGCGAGTTGGTGCCCAGGCGGTTGGCGCCGTGCACCGAGACGCAGGCGACCTCGCCGGCCGCGTACAGGCCCGGGACGATCTCCGTGTTGTTGCGCAGGACCTCACCCTCGACGTTGGTCGGGATGCCGCCCATGGCGTAGTGCGCGGTGGGCTGGATCGGGATCGGGTCCGTGTAGGGCTCGATGCCGAGGTAGGTGCGCGCGAACTCGGTGATGTCCGGGAGCTTCGCGTCCAGCTGCTCCGGCGGCAGGTGGGTGAGGTCCAGGTACACGTGGTCGCCGTCCGGGCCGCAGCCGCGGCCTTCGCGGATCTCGGTGTAGATGGCGCGCGAGCAGACGTCACGGGACGCGAGGTCCTTCATGACGGGGGCGTAGCGCTCCATGAAGCGCTCGCCGTCCTTGTTGCGCAGGATGCCGCCCTCGCCGCGCGCACCCTCGGTGAGGAGGATGCCCATGCGCCAGATGCCCGTCGGGTGGAACTGGAAGAACTCCATGTCCTCCAGCGGCAGGCCGCGGCGGTAGACCAGGGCCTGGCCGTCACCGGTGAGGGTGTGGGCGTTGGAGGAGACCTTGAAGAACTTGCCGGTGCCGCCGGAGGCGAAGACGACCGACTTGGCCTGGAAGACGTGGATCTCGCCGGTGGCCAGCTCGTAGGCGACGACGCCCGCGGTCTTGCCCTCGTTGATGAGCAGGTCGAGGACGTAGAACTCGTTGAAGAACTCCACGCCCTCCTTGACGCAGTTCTGGAACAGCGTCTGGAGGATCATGTGGCCGGTGCGGTCCGCCGCGTAGCAGGAGCGGCGCACGGGCGCCTCACCGTGGTTGCGGGAGTGACCGCCGAAGCGGCGCTGGTCGATCCGGCCCTGCTCGGTGCGGGAGAAGGGCAGACCCATCTTCTCCAGGTCGAGGACGGCGTCGATGGCCTCCTTGCACATGATCTCGGCGGCGTCCTGGTCGACCAGGTAGTCACCACCCTTGACCGTGTCGAAGGTGTGCCACTCCCAGTTGTCCTCCTCGACGTTGGCGAGGGCGGCGCACATGCCGCCCTGGGCCGCGCCGGTGTGGGACCGGGTGGGGTAGAGCTTGGTCAGCACCGCGGTGCGGGTGCGCTTCGTCGACTCGATGGCCGCGCGCATACCCGCGCCACCGGCGCCGACGATGACGGTGTCGTACTTGTGAATCTGCATGAGTGTCAGTCGCCTCTGGGTTCTACGCCGATTAGATGTTCGGGTCGAAGGTGAAGATCACCAGGGTGCCGAGCAGGACCGTGAAGACGGTCGCGGCACCCATCAGGGTCTTCAGCCAGAGACGGGTCGAGTCCTTCTCGGCGTAGTCGTTGATGACCGTCCGCATGCCGTTGGCGCCGTGCAGCATGGCGAGCCACAGCATCAGGAGGTCCCAGCCCTGCCAGAACGGCGAGGCCCAGCGGCCGGCCACGAAGGCGAAGCCGATCTTGGAGACGCCGCCGTCGAGCACCAGCATGATCAGCAGGTGGCCGAGGATCAGGAAGACCAGCACGACACCCGAGAGGCGCATGAAGAGCCAGGCGAGCATCTCGAAGTTGGTCCGCGTGCGGCGGGGGGTCTTCTTCGAGCGGGCGCGGGGCGGCTCGACCACGAAGTTGTCGGCCGGGTTGCCGGTGCCGAGGCCCTGGCCGGTGTGGGCCTGGGCGGAGGGGACGGTGATGGCGTCCGAGTACTTGTAGTCCGTCGACATGTCCGTCACTTCCCGAACCACGTAGTCAGGGTGTGCTGCAGGATCGGGTAGAAGGCGCCGGCCAGCAGGACGACCCAGACGCCGACGACGGTCCAGAGCATCTGCTTCTGGTACTTCGGGCCCTTGGACCAGAAGTCGACGGCGACGACGCGCAGGCCGTTCAGGGCGTGGAACAGGATGGCGGCGGTGAGGCCGTACTCCATCAGGTTCACGAGCGGCGTCTTGTAGGTCTGGATGACCGAGTCGTACGCCTGCGGCGAGACCCGCACCAGTGCGGTGTCGAGGACATGGGCGAACAGGAAGAAGAAGATGAGGACGCCGGTGACTCGGTGAGCCACCCAACTCCACATGCCTTCCCGGCCGCGGTACAGCGTTCCAGCCGGCACGGAAAACCCTCCGGAAGCGGATTGGGGGCTCGGCCGGCTTCGGTGTCGGTCAGCCCGGCCGGGTACGGTCCACCGGCCGCGAGCATCCTATCGACGCCGCGAGGCGGAACGCCTCCGGGGGTGTCAGGTGTGATCCATCAGGCACGCATGGCCTAACAGAATCGGGAACCAAACGGTCTTTGGTCACTCACCGTGTTCATCTCGCTGCGTTACGGTGTCGGCTCCATGCTCCGCTGACACCCAGTGAGGACCACCGTGCCGCTGCACCGCTTACTCCCCGCCCTGACCCTCGCCCTCCCGCTCGCCGCGGGCTGCACCACCGTGGGGGTCTCGGCCGACCGGGCCGCCGCGCCGCGGGAGCTGACGGCGGCGCAGCTGAGGGCGGCCGCGGTCACCGGGCCGGAGCTCGGCTCCGGCTACGCCGTGACGGTGATGACCCCTGGCCCGGCCAATCCGGGGGAGGGGGCGGACCGGGAGAAGGCCGACGTGCCCGCCTGTCAGCCCGTCCTGGACGCGGTGGCCCCGGCCTCCGGGTCGGTGGTCGAGACGGATCTGAACATCGCCCGTTCGGCGGACGCCAAGGCGGGCGTCTATGCGGGGCTGCTGGCCTTGGCTCCCGGTCGGGCGGCGCAGTTGCAGGGGCAGTTGGACAAGGTGCTGGCCCAGTGCGGCAGCTTCACCTCGGTGGCACCCGGTCACAAGGGCCGCAACCGGCACCGGCTCAGCAAGGCCGACACGCCCACGGTGGAGGGAGCCGAGGCGGTCTCCGCCTTCACCCTGACGAATGAATCGGGCGGCACCGTGCTCAGTCAGCACGCGGTGCTGGCCCGCGCCGGGACGGCGCTCGCGGTCTTCTCGACGGTCGGCACGGCGAAGGAGCCGGCCCCGGCGCCGGATCCGCACGTGGTGCAGACCCAGGTCGCGAAGCTGCAGAAGGCCCAGCGGTCGTAGCGCGCCCCCGCGCGCCACGGCCACCGGGTCAGGCCGAGCAGTGGGTGGCCACCAGGTGCTCGAGCCGGGTCAGGGCGATCCGGCGGAGTTCGTCGGCGGCGACCAGGCGCTCTTCGTCGGGGTCGTTGGTGAGCCGGGTCCGCAGGGCGGAGAGGACGGAGTCGAGCATCTCCTCCGGGGCGATGCCGTCCAGGCAGACCACGAAGACGTGGCCGAACCTGGCCTCGTACGCCGCGTGGGCGGCGCGCAGGGCGGTGTGGGCGGCCTGGCTGCCGGGGGCCCGCATGCCGAGCAGGGGCTGCGGCATCCAGCTCTCGTCGGCCAGGGCCTCGGCGAGGTCCGCCGGGCGGAGGTCGTAGGAGGCCTCGCTCGCGGCGGCGAGCAGGGACTCTATGTCGGGGTAGGGGCGGTGGGCGGCCAGTCGCAGCGCCCAGCGGTGGCTGCCGCAGCAGGCCAGCAGGGCCTCCTCGGCGGCGCCGGGGTCGGCCTCGTTGAAACGGTGAAGCCCGAGCAGGGACGGCGTCAGCAGGGGCTTGAGCCGCTGTGACGGGATGTCGCTGGCCAGCGGGTCCTCCTCGTGAGGGCGGGAAGGTGTGGGTGCTCCACAGCAAGCATGGGGCACCGGCTGGAGGCGGTGCGGTGGCGCGACGTGCCGGAACCAAGTGCTCCGGGCCGGCGTGGACGCCGGTGCCCATGCGGTGCGGGGCGCCCCCGGCCGGGCAGCGGCACCACGGTAGTTGAGGGGTAATCAGTTGGGGAGGGAGCGCGCCGAATTCACCCGATCGAGGTATCAAGTTGTGACGTTGACACCCACCGGTCAGCTCCCTCCCCATCCGGCGGGGTCAGGCGCGGTGCACCTTGTGGTTGGCGGCCTGGGCCCGGGGGCGGACCACCAGCAGGTCGATGTTCACGTGCGAGGGCCGGGTGACCGCCCAGGAGACGGTGTCCGCGATGTCCTCGGAGGTGAGCGGGGCGTCCACGCCGGCGTAGACGGCGGCGGCCTTGGCCTCGTCGCCGCGGAAGCGGGTGACGGCGAAGCCCTCGGACTTGACCATGCCGGGGGCGATCTCGATCACCCGGATCGGCTCGCCGTTCAGCTCGAGGCGCAGCGTCCCGGCGACGGAGTGCACGGCGGCCTTGGCGGCCACGTAACCGCCGCCGCCCTCGTACGGCGCCAGCGCGGCGGTGGAGGACATGATCAGCACGGTGCCGTCCCCGGTGGCCCGCAGGGCGGGGAGCAGCGCCTGGGTCACGTGCAGCACGCCGAGCACGTTGGTCTCGTACATGGCCCGCCAGTCGGCCGGGTCGCCCGCCTCGACGTACTCGGCGCCGAGCGCGCCGCCCGCGTTGTTGACCAGCACGTCCACCCGGCCGACCTCGGCGGCGAAGGCGTCCACGGCCGCCCGGTCGGTGACGTCGAGCGTATAGGCCCGGCCGCCGAGCTCCTTGGCGAGCTCCTCGATCCGCTCGGTGCGGCGGGCGGTCAGCACCACCTCGAAGCCGTCGGCGGCCAGTCGGCGGGCGGTCGCCGCCCCGATGCCGCTGCTGGCGCCGGTGACGACGGCCACCTTCTGCTCGGTCATGGTCTCTCCCAAGGGGATGTGGGGTGTCGGGATGTCGGTGGACCGATCATCTCAACAAAGCCGAAGCGGCCCGGAGCTTCGGGAGCTCCGGGCCGCTTCTCCATCACCTGGGGTCAGTGCTTGTAGGTGAAGGACTTGAAGAAGTAGCGGCCGTCGGGGGAGCCCACGCCGGTCGCGGTGTCGTAGCCCTTGCCGGCGGACAGGCCGTAGTCGGCCGCCACCTTGTACAGGCGGACCTTGAGCACACCGTTGATGGTGCCGAGGTCGACGACGTTGCCGAACTTGTTGTGCACGGCGGAGTCGTTGACGTCGTGGAAGGCCTTGGAGCCCGCACGGTCGTAGATCGCCGGGTTGGCGAAGCCGATCGGACGGCCGCCACGGGCCTCGATGGCGTCGGCCAGCAGACCGGCCGTCTCCGGGGCGGAGACGGAGGTGCCGCCGTAGCCGCCCTCGCTGTAGTTGCCGCCCTCGGTGAAGCCCACCAGGGTGGCGGCGACCAGGTCACCGCTCATCGCGATGTCCGGGGTGGCCCGGCGCGGGGTGGCGGCCTTGGAGCCGTCGGCCGCGGTCATCGAGATGCTGTCGGAGACGACACCCTTCTGGTACCAGGGCTGCTCGAAGTCCTTGGAGACGCCGCCGCCACCACCGAAGTAGAAGAAGCCGGGCATCGGGGACCAGGACTTCTGGTCGGCCGAGAGCACCGAGCGCTGGTCACCCATGGAGACCTCGTGCCCGTACTGGCCGGCCTTGTTGCCGAGCTCCAGGGTGGTGCCACCGACCGAGGTGACCCACGCGGAGGAGGACGGCCAGTCCGTCTGCGCCTGGTTGGTGTCGGTCTGGCAGTTCGCACCGGTGGCCGCGGCCGTCGGGGAGCTGTCGCCGCAGTCACCGGCGGAGAAGGTGAAGCCGATGCCCTCGATGGCGCCGAGCTGGAAGATCTGCTCGTCGGCCTTGACGACCGCCGGGTCGATGTCCCCGCTCTTGCCGTGCATGATCTCGCCCCACGAGTTGGAGACGATGTCGGCGAGGTGGTTGTCGACCACGTTCGCCATGGCGGCGTTCAGGTCGTCGTCGTAGCAGGAGTTGGCACCGACGTAGGTGACGTTCGCGTTGGGGGCGAAGGCGTGCACCATCTCGACGTCGAGCGCCTCCTCGCCGGCCCAGCCGGCCGGGCCGCCGCAGTCGTCCTGGTGGACCCACTTGTCCGGGGTGACGACCTCGTTGTACTGCCCGGCGGCGAACGGCTGGTCGCCGTGCAGCGTCGAGAAGTGGTTGGCGTCCTGCTCCATGGTGGACAGGCCGTACGCGTCGATGATCGCGACGCGGGCGCCCTTGCCGGTCACGCCGGCGGTGTCCACGCTGTAGGCCTTGCGCAGCTGCGAGGGGATGTACGAGCAGGGAGCGAAGGGCTCGTTCTTCTCGTAGCCTTCCGGCGCGCCGTTGGCGGGCTTGGTGCCGTAGCCCTTGTCCGAGCAGGTCGGAGTGGTCGGCAGCGACGGGCCCTTGGACTGCGGGGCGGCCTTCGCCTCGGCGCTCTTGACCGAGGTGGCGAAGGAGACGTTCTTGTGCGCCGCGGCGGACAGGCCGCCGACGGCCAGCACCGAGCCCGCCACGGAGGCGGGGACCACGGCGTCCTGGACCGGAGCGGTCTGGGTGCCCTGGGCGGTGCGGTACGCGTGGAAGGAGGTGCCGAACGCCTTGGAGAGCGCGGCGGTGGAGCCCGAGACCTGCACGTAGTGCGCGGTGGTCTCGGTGACCTTCAGGCCGGCGCCGGTCACCCAGTCGGTGACGGACTTGACCTGGGCCTTGGTGGCGCCGAAACGGGCCTTGGCCTCGTCGGTGGAGACGAACTTGCCGTAGGACGGCGAGTTGACGTCGGAGACGGCCTTGGCCAGGGCGGCCAGACCGGCCTGGTCCTGGCCGGCCAGGTAGATGCGGGCCGTGGCGGGAGTCGCGTCGGCGACGGCACCGGCGTCGGCCTGGGCGCTGGCCCACAGGGGGTGGCTGCCGAGGAGCTGCTTGGCGGTCTGCTCACCGACCGGGGTGGCGGCGAGGGAGGGGCTGGCGACCGCGAGAGTTCCCAGGATCAGAGCGGTGGCGGCGGGAGCCGCGACGGCTATCCGGGAGAGCCGGCTGCGTGCTGCTGGCACGTGGGTTCCCCACTTCTCGTTCGATGGGTTCCGTCTGCGCGCCTTCGTGAGGGCAGGACGGACCAGATCCAGGGCGGAGAGCCCGCCAGGATCTGGGAATTGACTGGGAGTTGTCTATTAGGACAAGAGCACGAAGCTCAAGAGCGCGGACCAAAGCTTTGCCAGCACATGACCCCCCGGCCCTTCCCCTGTCACGTGGACGCGCGTAGCTGGATCGGCTCCGTGTCCCTGGTGGGGCACCGGTCGTTGCACAGGACGGTGATCATCGGGAAGGCGGGCCGAAACGTGAAGTCATACCCAGCTGCCGGGCCGGTAAGCATGCGAGTTGGCGCCTCTCTTCCGGAAGTCCCGCCAAACGCCGCTCACCGGCCTACGATTGTTGAGGTGAACCCGCATCAGCGCGCCGAGCAGGCGCCTCGTAGTGCTACCCGTTCCGACCTCCGGGCCCGGGTCCGCTCGTACGAGGCCGAACTGATCGCCCTCCGCCGTGACCTGCACCAGCACCCGGAGCTCGGCCGCCAGGAGTTCCGCACCACCCGGCTACTGCGCGAGCGCATGCTGGCCGCCGGACTCACACCGAAAATCCTGCCCGGCGGGACGGGGATGACGGTCGACATCCTGCCGCCCGGCCACCGCAAGGGCGCCCCGCTGCTCGCCTTCCGGGCCGACATCGACGCGCTGCCGATCGAGGACGCCAAGAACGACGCCCCCTACCGCTCCACGGTTCCGGGCCGGGCGCACGCCTGCGGGCACGACGTGCACACCTCGGTGGTGCTCGGCACCGCCCTGGTGCTGGCCCAGGCGGCCCGGGCGGGGGAGCTGAAGCAGGGCGTGCGGCTGGTCTTCCAGCCGGCCGAGGAGGTGATGCCCGGCGGCGCGCTGGACGTCATCGCGGCGGGTGGCATGGACGGGGTCGGCCGGATCTTCGCGGTGCACTGCGACCCGAAGGTGCAGGTCGGCCGGATCGGCCTGAAGGCCGGCGCGATCACCTCGGCCTGCGACCAGCTCAAGCTGAGCCTGGAGGGCCCCGGCGGCCACACCGCCCGGCCGCACCTGACCACCGACCTGGTCACCGCGATCGCCCGGATGGCGGCCGACCTGCCGCCCGCGCTCGGCCGCCGGATGGACCCGCGCTGGGGTGTCAGCCTGGTCTGGGGCCGGATCGCCTCCGGCTCGGCCTCCAACGTCATCCCCCAGCGGGCCGAGCTGGAGGGCACCGTCCGCTGCCTGGAGCTGGCGGGCTGGCGGGAGGCCCCCGAGGCGCTGCACGAGCTGATCGCCCGGATCGCCGAGACCTACCGGGCCAAGTGGACCCTGGACTACCACCGCGGCGTGCCGCCGGTGGTCAACGAGAAGGCCTCGGTCGAGCAGCTGGACACCGCGATGACCGCCCGCTTCGCGGCCGGGGCCGGCCCGGTGGTGGAGCCCACCGAGCAGAGTCTCGGCGGGGAGGACTTCTCCTGGTACCTGGAGCACGCCCCGGGCGCGCTGGCCCGGCTCGGTGTCCGCGCCCCGCACGACACCACCGTGCGTGACCTGCACCAGGGCAACTTCGACGTGGACGAAAGGGCAATCGCCATCGGCGTGGAGCTGTTCTGCTCGCTGGCCCTCGAGCACGGGAGGGTCTGAGGAGACGGGCGCGTCTGAGGCCCTCTTGAGGGGAACGGCGCGTAGGGTGTTCACTCACTACCACTCGGTAGTGACATCCAGGTTGGTCGGGTGTGGGGGTATGTCCGGATTCGTCCGGGTGTAGCACCACATTTTGATAACAACCCGAATGCCCTCGCAGGCCGTAACACAACCGTGTTCTACGCGCGTTACGGTGGCGCTCGACCACGCCAATCGGGTGTGTGAGAAGGAGATACTCCCTTGCGCCGTTCACTGAAGCTCGCCGCGGTCGTGCTCTCGGGTTCCCTGGGCATTGCCTCGCTCGCCGCTTGCGGCGCAAAGAGCACCGACAACACCTCGTCCTCCGCCTCGGCCGGGGCCGGTGGCACGTCCAGCCTCAAGGTCGGTATGGCCTACGACATCGGCGGCCGTGGCGACCAGTCGTTCAACGACTCCGCCGCCCGTGGTCTGGACAACGCCAAGGCCAAGCTGGGCGTCCAGGTCAACGAGGCCGAGGCCAAGACCGGTGAGGCGGAGGCCGACAAGGAGAGCCGCCTGACCAGCCTGGTCCAGGCCGGCTACAACCCGGTCATCGCCGTCGGCTTCGTCTACCAGACCGCCGTCGAGAAGGTCGCCAAGGACAACCCGAACGTCAAGTTCGCGATCATCGACTCCGCCTCCACCACCCAGCCGAGCAACGTCACCTCGCTGACCTTCTCGGAGCAGGAGGGCTCGTACCTGGCCGGTGTGGCCGCCGCACTGAAGACCCAGAAGAAGCACGTCGGCTTCATCGGCGGTGTGCAGTCCGAGCTCATCAAGAAGTTCGAGGCCGGTTTCAAGGCCGGTGTGAAGTCGGTCGACCCCAGCATTCCGGTCGAGACCACCTACCTCACCACCCCGCCGGACTTCAGCGGCTTCAACGACCCGGGCAAGGGCAAGGAGGCCGCGCAGGGCCAGCTGGACAAGCAGGCGGACGTGATCTACTCCGCCGCCGGCTCCTCCGGCTCCGGCGCCATCGAGGCCGTCGCCAACAACTCCGCCTTCAAGGCGTGGGCGATCGGTGTCGACTCCGACCAGGCCAGCCAGCCCGCGCTGAAGAAGTACGCCGGTTCGATCCTCACCTCGATGGTGAAGAACGTCGACACCGCCGTCTACAAGTACATCGAGGCTGCCAAGAACGGCACCCCGCTGACCGGCGTGGTCAACTTCGACCTCAAGGCCAACGGTGTCTCCCTGGCCACCACCGGTGACCACATCAACGACATCAAGGCCCAGCTGGACAAGGCCGCGACGTCCATCACCTCGGGTGCCACCAAGGTCCCGACCGCTCCGTGATCTGACGCCCACCCGCAGATCGAGCAGCTGAGCAGCTGACAGGGAGGGGCCCGGCTAGGTGCGCCTTGTGCGCACCTTCCGGGCTCCGCCCTTTCTGCCCCCACGCATTCCCCACGGTCTTCCCCTTCGCTTCCTGGCCCGCAACGACGCGCCTCCAGACCACCAGGAGATCGCCATCACCGCTTCCGATCCCGTCCCGAACAAGGGCGGCACCCCCAGCGCGGGGACGGCGGCACCGGCCGTCGAACTGCGCGGCATCACCAAGCGCTTCCCCGGCGTCGTGGCCAACCACGACATCGACATCACCGTGAACCGCGGCACGGTGCACGCCCTGATGGGCGAGAACGGCGCCGGCAAGTCGACGCTGATGAAGATCCTCTACGGCATGCAGAAGCCGGACGAGGGCACCATCGCGATCGACGGCGAGCTGGTCGAGTTCAACACTCCCGGCGACGCCATCGCACGCGGCATCGGCATGGTGCACCAGCACTTCATGCTGGCCGACAACCTGACGGTCTGGGAGAACGTCGTCCTGGGCGGCGAGAAGCTGCACGGGATAGGAGCCAAGGCCAAGGCCCGGATCAAGGAGATCTCCGAGCAGTACGGCCTGGGCGTGCGCCCGGACGCGCTGGTCGAGGACCTGGGCGTGGCCGAGCGCCAGCGGGTCGAGATCCTCAAGGTGCTCTACCGCGGCGCCCGCATCCTGATCCTGGACGAGCCCACCGCCGTCCTGGTGCCGCACGAGGTGGACGCGCTCTTCGGCAACCTGCGCGAGCTCAAGGCCGAGGGCGTCACCGTCATCTTCATCTCGCACAAGCTGCACGAGGTGCTCTCCGTCGCGGACGCGATCAGCGTCATCCGCCGCGGCACCACCGTCGGCGACGCCGACCCGGCGAACGTGACCGCCCGCCAGCTGGCCGAGATGATGGTCGGCGCCGAGCTGCCCTCCCCGGAGAGCCGCGAGTCGACCGTCACCGAGACCGAGATGCTCAAGGTCGAGGGCCTCAGGATCGCCAAGGCCGACATCGAGGGCATCGAGCGCGTCGTCCTGGACGACATCTCGCTCACCATCCACAAGGGCGAGATCCTCGGCATCGCCGGGGTCGAGGGCAACGGCCAGGCCGAGCTGGTCGAGGCCATCATGGGCATGCTGCCGCTGGACGCCGGCACCGTCGTCCTGGACGGCGCCGACCTCTCCGGCTCGCTCACCCGGGCCCGCCGCGAGGCCGGCATCGGGTACATCCCCGAGGACCGCCACCGCCACGGCCTGCTGCTCGAGGCCCCGCTCTGGGAGAACCGCATCCTCGGTCACGTCACCGAGGACCCCAACTCCAAGGGCTTCCTGCTCGACCCGGCCGGCGCCCGCAAGGACACCCAGCGGATCGTCGAGGAGTACGACGTCCGCACCCCCGGCATCGAGGTCACGGCCGCGTCGCTCTCCGGCGGCAACCAGCAGAAGCTGATCATCGGCCGCGAGATGAGCCACAACCCCAAGCTGCTGATCGCCGCCCACCCGACCCGCGGTGTGGACGTCGGCGCGCAGGCGCAGATCTGGGAGCAGATCCGCTCCGCGCAGCGCGAGGGCCTCGCGGTGCTGCTGATCTCCGCCGACCTGGACGAGCTGATCGGCCTCTCCGACACCATCCGGGTCATCTACCGCGGCCGCCTGGTCGCCGACGCCGACCCGGCCACCGTCACCGCCGAGGACCTGGGCACCGCGATGACCGGCGCCGCCAAGGGCCACATCGAGTCGGACACCGAGGCGCTGGCCGAGGCCGTCGAGGTCCGCCTCGAGGGCACCGAGGACGCCGTGGCGACCGATTCCGATGATGCCGCCGACGACCAGCAGGCGGGGGAGTAACCCAATGACCAGTCCCAACCCCGCCAAGCGCACGCTGGCCCAGCGGTTCGACGGCGAGCGGATCATGCTCGCGCTCGCTGCCCCGCTGCTGGCCGTGCTGCTCTCGGTGACCATCTGCTCGATCCTGCTGGCCACCTCCGGGCGTGACCCGTTCAAGGCCTTCCAGATCATGTGGGACTACGGCACGGCCTCGGACGGCCAGGTGGCGACCCTCAACCGGGCCACCACCTACTACATTGCCGGTGCCGCCGCCGCCTTCGGCTTCCGGATGAACCTCTTCAACATCGGGGTCGACGGCCAGTACAAGCTCGGCGTGCTCTTCGCCGCGTACGTCGGCAGCCAGGTGGACCTGCCGTCCTTCCTGCAGATCCCGCTGCTGCTGATCGTCGCCATGATCACCGGTGCGATCTGGGCCTCCGTCGCGGGTCTGCTCAAGGTCTACCGGGGCGTCAGCGAGGTCATCTCGACCATCATGCTGAACGCCATCTCGACCGCCGTGGTCGGCCTGCTGCTGGTGCCGGGCATCTTCGCCCCGAAGGTCAGCACCACCAGCAACAGCGTGCAGACCAAGCCGGTCTCCGAGTCCAGCCACTTCCTCTCGTTCGACACGGCGGGTGGCAACCTCTGGGGCTTCATCTTCGTCGCGGCCCTGGTCGGCATCGCCTTCCAGTTCGTGCTGACCCGCACCCGCTTCGGCTTCGACCTGCGCGCCACCGGCCGCTCCGAGACGGCCGCCACGGCCTCCGGCGTCAACGTCAAGCGCATGGTGCTGACCAGCATGGCCGTCTCCGGCGCCATCGCCGGCCTGATCGGTCTGCCGGAACTCACCCAGAGCTCCTACTACTTCGGCCAGAACATCCAGCCGAACCTGGGCTTCATCGGAATCTCGGTGGCCCTGCTCGGCCGCAACACCCCGATCGGCGTCGCCTTCTCAGCGCTGCTCTTCGCCTTCCTCGACGCCTCCAGCGTCAAGCTGCCCCTTAACGGTGACTATCCGCAGGAGATCGTCGCCGTCCTTGAGGGCGCCATCGTCATCTGCGTCGTCATCGCCTACGAGCTGGTGCGCCGTTACGGCCTCAAGCGCCAGCAGCAGAAGGTCGGTGCCGAACTCGCCGCGCAGGCCGCCTCGGCCGCCAAGAAGGAGGTCTCGGCGTGAGTACCGCTACCGCCGCACGCCCGAAGACCCCCGGCTCCGCGCCGGCCAAGAAGGGCAAGCTCTCTCTCCCCGTCGTCCTGCTCCTGGTGGCCGGGGCCCTGGCGCTCTTCTCGGCCGTCGGGATAGTGACCGGCAACCACGGTCTGACCTCCTCCGGCCAGATGGCCGCGGCCCTCGGCTCGGCCGTGCCGATCGCGCTCGCCGGGCTCGGCGGCCTCTGGGCCGAGCGGGCCGGCGTGGTCAACATCGGCCTCGAAGGCATGATGGTCGCGGGCACCTTCTGCGGTGCCTGGGGCGGCTACCTGGTCAGCCCGTGGTTCGGTCTGGTCGCGGGCATGATCGGCGGCGCCCTCGGCGGCCTGCTGCACGCGGTCGTGACCGTCACCTTCGGGGTCGACCACATCGTCTCCGGTGTCGGTATCAACCTGCTGATCCCCGGCATCTGCGCGTACGTCAACAAGATCTACTACAAGGACTACGTGGCCTTCGGCGCGGGCGCCAACCAGTCCCCGCCGGCCGATCCGCTGCCGCTGATCACCATCCCCGGCCTCTCCTCCTGGCTGGACAAGATCGAGGCGCACCACTGGTTCCTGGTCTCGGACCTGGCCGGTGTGACCGGCGGTCTGGTCACCAACCTCTCGGTGGTCACCGTGCTGGCCGCCGTGCTGATCGTCGGCTCGTACTTCGTGCTCTGGCGCACCGTGTTCGGCCTGCGCCTGCGCTCCTGCGGTGAGAACCCGACGGCCGCCGAGTCGCTGGGCGTCAACGTCTACAAGTACAAGTACCTCGCGGTCATCGCCTCGGGTGCCTTCGCGGGCCTGGCCGGCTCGTACCTCTCGCTGGTCGCCGCGCACTTCTACAAGGACGGCCAGACCCAGGGCCGAGGCTTCATCGGCCTCGCCGCGATGATCTTCGGCAACTGGATGCCGGGCGGCCTGGCCGCCGGTGCGGGCCTGTTCGGCTTCACCGACAGCCTCCAGCTGCGCGACGCCGACTCGGTGCACGTCCTGCTGATCACCATCGCGATCGCGATGGCCCTGCTGGCGCTGTGGCAGCTCTACCGCCGCAGGTTCACCGGCGCAGCGATCTCGATCGTGGTGGCCGGCGGTCTGGCCGCCTGGTACTCGCTGACCGACTCGGTGCAGCGTCCGCTGATCGTCGCCACCCCGTACGTGATCACCCTCGTGGTGCTCGCGCTGGCCTCGCAGCGGCTGCGGCCGCCGAAGGCGGACGGGCAGATCTACCGCAAGGGCCAGGGCAAGTGACGACGGCCCCGGTGGTCGACTGGGAGGCCCTGCGGGCCGCCGCGCGCGGCGCGATGGGGCATGCGTACGCCCCGTACAGCAAGTTCCCGGTCGGCGCCGCCGCCCTGGTGGACGACGGACGGACCGTCACCGGCTGCAACGTCGAGAACGCCTCCTACGGGCTCGGGCTGTGCGCCGAGTGCGGGCTGGTCTCGGCACTGCAGATGTCCGGCGGCGGCCGGCTGGTCGCGTTCACCTGTGTGGACGGGGCCGGGGAGCTGCTGATGCCGTGCGGGCGCTGCCGCCAGCTGCTGTACGAGCACGGCGGGCCCGAGCTGCTGGTCGAGCTGGCCTCCGGCGTGAAGCGGATGGCCGAGGTGCTGCCGGACGCGTTCGGCCCGGAGCGGCTCTAGTCTTCAACTCTGTTACGCGCGTAGAGTGTCGTGAGATCAGTACATCTCGCGGCACTCTTCGCGTTTCCCCCCTCTGGAGCAAGACATGGACGCCATCTCCGTCATCCGGACCAAGCGTGACCGGGGCGAGCTGACCGACGCTCAGATTGATTGGGTGATCGACGCCTACACCCGGGGCGAGGTCGCGGACGAGCAGATGTCCGCCCTGGCCATGGCCATCCTGCTGAACGGGATGAACCTCCGGGAGATCAGCAGCTGGACTTCGGCGATGATCCGCTCCGGCGTCCGGATGGACTTCTCCGCGCTCGGCGTGCCGACCTCGGACAAGCACTCCACCGGCGGCGTCGGCGACAAGATCACCCTGCCGCTCGCCCCGCTGGTCGCCGCCTGCGGTGCCGCCGTGCCGCAGCTCTCCGGCCGGGGCCTCGGCCACACCGGCGGCACGCTGGACAAGCTGGAGTCCATCCCCGGCTGGCGGGCGCTGCTCTCCAACGAGGAGATGATGTCGGTGCTGCACGGCACCGGCGCCGTGATCTGCGCGGCGGGCGACGGCCTGGCCCCCGCCGACAAGAAGCTCTACGCCCTGCGCGACGTCACCGGCACGGTCGAGGCGATCCCGCTGATCGCCTCCTCGATCATGTCCAAGAAGATCGCCGAGGGTACGGGTGCGCTGGTGCTCGACGTCAAGGTCGGCTCCGGCGCCTTCATGAAGAACCTCGGCGACGCCCAGGAGCTGGCCCGCACCATGGTCGGCCTCGGCAAGGCCGCCGGGGTCAACACCGTCGCCCTGCTCACCGACATGTCGACCCCGCTCGGCCTCACCGCCGGCAACGCGCTCGAGGTCCGCGAGTCCGTCGAGGTGCTGGCCGGCGGCGGTCCCGCCGACGTGGTCGAGCTGACCCTCGCGCTGGCCCGCGAGATGCTGGCCGCCGCCGGGGTGCACGGCAAGGACCCGGCCGACGCGCTGCGCGACGGCTCCGCGATGGACCACTGGCGCCGCATGATCGCCGCCCAGGGCGGCGACGTGGACGCCCCGCTCCCGGTCGCCCGCGAGCAGCACGTGATCACCGCCCCCGCCTCCGGCGTGCTCACCGCGCTGGACGCGTACGGGGTCGGCGTCTGTGCCTGGCGCCTGGGCGCCGGCCGCGCCCGCAAGGAGGACCCGGTGCAGGCCGGCGCCGGCGTCGAGATGCACGCCAAGCCGGGCGACACCGTGGTGGCGGGCCAGCCGCTGCTGACCCTGCACACCGACACCCCCGAGCGCTACGACTACGCCATCGAGGCGCTGGAGGGCGCGTACACCGTCGCTCCCCAGGGCGCGGACTACACGCCGACCCCGCTGGTGCTCGACCGCATCGCCTGAGCCCGGCTCCCCCTCCCGGCCCGGCACCGCTCGGGCCGGGAGGGCTCGTATGATCGCGCCGTGGACGACTTACGGTTCGCCTTGACGAGCCCTCAGCGGTGGCGGTTGCGGCTGGGCCTGTACCTGCCTCCGCTCGTCCTCTGCTTGCCGTTCCTGCCGGACCACCTGCCGGTGGGGCTGGTCGCCGCGTCGGCTTGGATCCCCGTCGGGCTCTACGTCGCCGACCTCATCCACGGCTCCTCCTGGCTGACCGGGCAAGGGCTGGAGTCGCGCAGTCCGCTGCGCCGCCGTCGGGTGATCCCGTGGACCGACATCGTGACGGTCACGAGCCGGACGTACCAGGGCAGATTCAGCTCTTCGACCGTGGCGCTGGTCCACACGGTCTCCCGCCGACGCCCCCGGCGGGTTCCCGGTCTGATCTGCCACACCCTGGCCGAGAGCGCCGAGTTCGAGCGCGCTTTGCAGGCCATCCGCGTGCGTCAGCGCAGGATGGTCCGTCTGGCCCGCCGGAACCTGCGCTGAGCCGGACCGGCCAGGGCAGCTCCGCCGGATGCCTGGCTGTGGCTTGAACCCCGCCCCTACCATCACGGGCGTGGAGGACATACGGATCGCGCTGCCGGCGCGCCAGCGGAGGCGGTTGCTGATCCGGTTGGGGCTGGCCACGGCGGTGCTGTGCGGGCCGTTCTGGTGGGAGAACTGGGGGGTGGGGCTGCTCGTGACGGCGGTGTGGTCGCCGTTGGCGGCTGGTGGGCTGGGGTGGGTCTTCGGCTCCCTGCTGCTCACTCCGGAGAGCCTGCACCTGCGCGGTCCGCTGCGGCGTCGGGTGGTCCCGTGGACCGAGATCGGCCTGATCACCGAACGGACGACCCACGGCAGGAGCAGCACCTACCGGATCGCCATCGTCTACACCACCGACCGCCCCGGCCCCCGCGTCCTCCCCGGCCTGCGGGCGGACTCCGTGACCGAGGAGCCCGACTTCGAGCGCGCCCTGGCCACCGTCCGCGCGTACCAGCGCGCGGTGGCGCGGCGGCGGTCGTTCTGAGGCCTCCTCCGGCCGGGGAGGGGCGTGCTCCGCCAGGGTCTGTCCGACCGCCGAGGTGAACTGGCTTCACCAGGCTGTTTCGGCGGCGCGGCGCAACAGCGGCAGAGCTGCCCCGGGTCGGCCAGGACGCTCAGCGGCTGAGTTCGGCCACGGCCAGGGCGGTCGCGGTGCCGATGGCGCGGTTGATCGCCGCATCGTCCGCGAGCAGGGGCGAGCGGGTGAAGACCGCGGCGGCGTACCGGCGCCCGTCGGGGTAGGAGACGACGCCGACCTCGTTGCGGATCACGCCGAACAGGCCGCCGCTCTTGGCGGCCACCCGGGCCGGCAGGCGGAAGCCGCTCGCGATGCGGTGCTTGGTCAGCTGCTGGCTCAGCACGGTGCGTACCCGTGCGCAGGCCTCGGCCGGGCCGGCCTGGTCGGTCCAGATCAGCCGCAGGAGTTCGGCCATGTCGCGCGGGGTGGTGCGGGTGCCGCGCTTCGGGTCCAGGGCACGGGAGTTGAGCAGCAGCTCGTCGGCGCGGGCCAGCTCCTCCGGCGAGGCGGTGGCGGCCCAGGCGGCGCCGGTCGCCCAGTCGCGCCGGCCGAGGTCCTCGCCGACGGAGTCGAGCATGGTCCGCAGGTCGGACACGACCAGGGTGTCGGTCAGGCCGAGGCGGGCGGCGGTGGCGTTGACCGCGTCGACACCGACCCGGCCCAGCAGGGCGTCGGTCGCCGGATTGTCGCTGATGGTGAGCATCAGGACGACCAAGTCCCGCCAGGAGACCACCGCGTCGTCCGCGAAGAGCGAGACGCCGACGAAGCCCGGCGTACGGTCGGCGGCGGCCAGCCGTACCGGCTCGCACGGATCCAACCGGCCCTCGGCGAACCAGGTTTCGGCCTCGAGGGCGATCATCACCTTGAACGTCGAAGCGGGGGTGACCAGTTCGTCGGCGCCCAGCACCACCTCGGCGTCGTCGTCCAGCGAGCGGACGCACAACGAGCCGGTACAGCCTGCCTGTTCGAAGACTTCCTGGATGGCGTTCGTCATGCCGCCCATCCTCGCACGCCCGTTCGGGCGCGGAGCAGGCAGCTCGAGCAGACTCGGGGCCCGGGCTGCTCGACCGGCGGGGGCCCGGGCGGGATGATGGGTGGATGCCGTCCACCGAATCAGCCGTCCGTGAGCTGCAGGAGTTCGCCGTGCTCTGGAGTGTCGGGGAGGCCGGGGCCGAGGAGGCGGTCGCTGCTGCCTGCGCCGCGCTGGTGGCCGGGCTGGACGGTCCGGCGTTGCGGGAGTTGGCGGCCTGCTCGCAGGGTGAGGCGGGCTACCGGGTGCCCGAGCTGCTTCCGCTGGCGCTGGAGGAGCTCGGTCTTGTTTTCTTCCCGCTCGGCAGTGGAGCCGCCGAGGAGGCGGCTGTGCGGGTGTTCGCGGGCCGGTTGCTCGGCGGGGAGTGGACGGCGCGGGAGTTTGCCGATCAGGTCCACAGTCGGTTCGGGCACGGGATGCCGATGGTGGCGAGACTTGCCATGCTCCGTGACGAGTACAACCTCTTCGACTACGGCGGCAGGCCGGCCCCCGAGATCGACGCCGAGGTGGAGGCCGAGGCCCGCAGGCTGGTTCAGTAGGTCCGGGCGGCGTGCCGCAGGGTCACCGTCGCGTAGAGGGTGACGCCGGCGGCGAGGGTCATGGCGGTGAGGCCGACGGCGGCGGCTCCCGGCCAGCCGGTGGCGTGGTAGGCGTCGGCGCCGAGGGTGCCGCCGAGGCTGTTGCCGAGGTAGTAGGCGATCAGGTAGAGCGCGGAGGCCTGGGCGCGGCCGTGGGTGGCGGTGCGGCCGACTGCGGCGGAGGCGGTGGCGTGGCCGGCGAAGAAGCCGGCCGTGATCAGGACCAGGCCGAGCAGGGCGCAGAGCAGGGAGTCGGCCAGCGAGAGCAGCAGGCCGGCCGCGCTGACGCCGATCGCCACGTACAGGGTGCCGCGGCGGCCGAGCCGGGCGACCAGGCGTCCGGCGCCCGCCGAGGAGGCGGTGCCGACCAGGTAGACCACGAAGATCGAGGCGGCCACCGACTCGGGCAGGTGGAAGGGGGCGGCGATCAGGCGGTAGCCGATGGTGTTGTAGACGGCGCCGAACACGGCCATGAAGAGCGCGCCGAGTGCGTACAGCCGCAGCAGCAGGGGGTTGCGCAGGTGGGCGGCCACGGTGCGGCCGAGCTCGCGGGCGTCCACCGGGGCCGGGCTGAAGTGCCGGGCGGCGGGGATGAGCAGGCGGAAGGCGAGCGCGGCCAGCAGGGCGAGCGCGGCCGAGGCGGTCAGGCCCCAGCGCCAGCCCCAGGCGGCCGCGGCCCAGCCGGAGACCAGTCGGCCGCCCATGCCGCCGATGCTGTTGCCCGCGACGTACAGGCCCATGGCGGAGGCCAGCGCGCTGGGGTGGATCTCCTCGGCGAGGTAGGCCATCGCGGTGGCGGGCAGCCCGGCGAGGGCCGCGCCCTGGAGCACCCGGAGTGCGACCAGCGGGCCCAGGCTGTCGGCGAACGGGAGGGCCAGGGCGAGGGCGGCGGCGGTGAGCATCGAGGCCGTCATGACGGCTGTCCGCCCGTACCGGTCGGAGAGCGCGCTGGCCGGGAGCAGTCCGAGGGCGAGGCCGAGGGTGGCCGCCGAGGCCGTCCAACTGGCTTGCCCCGGAGTGAGGTTGAGGCTGTCGGAGAGCACCGGCAGCAGGCCCTGGGTGGAGTAGAGCAGCACGAAGGTGGCCACTCCGGCCGCGAAGAGCGCGAGGTTGGAGCGCCGGAAGGCCCGGGTGCCGGGTCGGTGGCGCAGGTCGGCGGAGGAGGTCGGGGCGGGAAGGGCGACGGATCTCGCGGGCGGCATGAACCGAAGGTAGGACCGCGCCGGTTGATGCGTCCAATACATGGATCAACGAGAATCGATACTGTGACGTATCAGAGCAGCTCACCGGAGTACCCGAAGCCGCACAGCCTCGCCGAACTCGGCCTGGACGCCCCGGCGGCCCAGCTCGCGCCGCTGGTCGCGCAGTTCGCGGCGGTGGCGCGGCTGGAGCATGTGACCCAGGCGGCGCAGCTGCTCGGCATGCCGCAGCCGACGCTGTCCCGGGCGGTGGCCCGGCTGGAGGCGGAGCTGGGGGTGCGGCTGCTGGCCCGGGAGGGGCGGGCGGTGCGGCTGACCAGGGCGGGGGCGCTGCTGCTCGGCAGTGCCGAGCGGGCGCTCGCGGAGCTGGAGCGCGGGGTGGAGGCGGCGCGGGCGGAGGCGGATCCGGCGGCCGGGCGGGTGGCGTTCGGGTTTCTCCACACCCTGGGGACGGACGCGGTGCCCGCGCTGCTGCGGGGGTTCCGGGCGGCGGGGCACCCCAAGGTGCGGTTCCAGCTGGCGCAGGACTACGTGGCGGCGATGCTGGAGCGGCTGCGCGCGGGGGAGTTGGACCTCTGCCTGGTCTCACCGCTGCCGGACGCACCCGATCTGACGGCGCGTCCGCTGGACGAGCAGAAGTTGCACCTGGCCGTGCCCGCCGACCACCGGCTGGCCGGCCGCCGCCGGATCCGGCTGGCGGAGGTGGCGCAGGAGCCCTTCGTGGCGGTCGAGCAGGGGTACGGGCTGCGGGTGATCACGGACGGCTTCTGCGCGGAGGCCGGCTTCAGCCCCCGGATCGCCTTCGAGGGCGAGGAGGCCGAGACCTTGCGCGGCCTGGTCGCCGCCGGCCTCGGCGTAGCCCTGCTGCCGCCCGCCCTGGTGCCCCGCCCGGGCGTGGTCGAGCTGGAGGTGACCGCTCCGCGCACCCGCCGCGCCATCGGCCTGGCCTGGGTCACCGGCCGCCCGCTCACCCCGCCGGTGGCCGCCTTCCGCGACTTCGTCCTGGCCCGCCGCGGCCGCCTGCTCGACCACGACTGAATCCGGGCCGGCGCCGGGGCTCAGCGGCTCGCGCGCCTGATGTGCAGGTGGCCGTCGAGCGGGTAGGCGGGCGGGCACCCGGGCAGGACGCGGTCGAGCCCGAACCGGCTCTTCTCCGCGACCCGGCAGGAAGCCGGGTTGTCCACCTGGTGCAGGAGTTCGAGGAGCTCCAGGCCGAGGGTGGCGAACGCCCAGTCGCCGACGGCGGTCAGGGCCCGGGGCGCGACGCCGCGCCCGCGAGCGGGCGCCGCCGTCCAGTAGCCCACCTCCGCCGAGGACTTGCCGGGCGCCACGCCTTTGAGCACCACGTGGCCGGCCAGCCGCTGGTGGGGCGGGCCGGGGAGCGTCTCCAGGACGGCGAAGCCGAGCCGGTCGCCGGCCTCCCAGCCTCGCCGCTGCTCGGCCAGCCACCGCAGTGCGTCCGCCTCGTCCGTCACGGCGGAGCTGGTCCAGCGGCGCAGCACCTGGTCCTGGTACGCCTCGGCCAGGGCGGTGGCGTCCGACGCGGCCCAGGGGCGCAGGACGAGGGGAGGGGCGGTCGCCGTGCCGTCCGCGTGCAGGGCGAGGCCGTCGTTCACCGCCCGCCCACCCGGTAGCTGCTGCCGTCCTTGGCGCGGGTCAGGAAGCCGCCCTCGACCAGATAGCGGCGCAGGGCGGGGAAGTCGTCGTGGGTGGTGCGCAGGGCGTCGTTGATCTCGGCCTCGCGGTAGTCGCGGCCGGGCTCGAACAGGGTGGTGGCGAGGTGGGCGAGCAACTGCTCCCGCCGGGCGGCCTTGCGGGGGACCGACACGATCCGGCCGTCACGGAAGAGATCGGTCACCTGGTCGGTCGGCTGGGGGAGGGGCGGGAGCTCGGTCATCGGGCGAGCGTCGCACGCCGGCTCGCGGGCGGCCAAGCGGTTTTCGGTACGCCGTACGGGGGCTGTCGGGGCCGACGCGCGGTGATCGGCATGGTCAATCTACGCGCGTAGGGGCTACACTCCCGCAATGGAGAAGCAGATCCCTGCCACTGCGGGCACCACAGGCCCCCGCATTCCCACGCCCGACCAGATCGCCCGTGCCCCCAAGGTGCTCCTGCACGACCACCTCGACGGCGGGCTGCGCCCCGAGACGATCGTCGAACTGGCCGCCGCCTGCGGCTACGAGGGCTTGCCGACCACGGACCCGAAGGAGCTCGGGGTCTGGTTCCGCGAGGCCGCCGACTCCGGTTCGCTGGTGCGCTACCTGGAGACCTTCGCGCACACCTGTGCCGTCATGCAGACCCGGGACGCCCTGGTGAAGGTCGCCGCCGACTGCGCCGAGGACCTCGCGGCCGACGGCGTGGTCTACGCCGAGGTGCGGTACGCCCCCGAGCAGCACCTGGAGGCCGGGCTGACCCTCGACCAGGTGGTCGAGGCCGTCAACGAGGGCTTCCGCCTGGGCGAGGCGAACGCCCGCGCCAAGGGCCACCGCATCCGGGTCGGCACGCTGCTGACCGCGATGCGCCACGCCGCCCGCTCGCAGGAGATCGCCGAGCTGGCCAACCGCTACCGCGACCAGGGCGTGGTCGGCTTCGACATCGCCGGGGCCGAGGCCGGTCACCCGCCCACCCGCCACCAGGGCGCCTTCGACTACCTCAAGGGCGAGAACAACCACTTCACCATCCACGCCGGCGAGGCCTTCGGCCTGCCCTCGATCTGGGAGGCCCTGCAGTGCTGCGGCGCCGACCGGCTCGGCCACGGCGTGCGGATCATCGACGACATCACGGTCAACGAGGACGGCAGCGTCGAGCTCGGCCGCCTGGCGGCGTACGTGCGCGACAAGCGCGTCCCGCTGGAGATGTGCCCGACCTCCAACCTGCAGACGGCGGCGGCGACTTCGTACGCCGAGCACCCGATCGGACTGCTCAGCCGGCTGAAGTTCCGGGTCACCGTCAACACCGACAACCGGCTGATGAGCGGCACCAGCATGAGCCAGGAGTTCGGCCACCTGGTGGACGCCTTCGGCTACACCCTGGGCGACATGGAGTGGTTCACCGTCAACGCGATGAAGTCGGCGTTCCTGCCGTTCGACGAGCGGCTGGCGATGATCAACGACGTGATCAAGCCGGGCTACGCCGAGCTCAAGGCGGAGTGGCTCTTCAGCGCCTGAGCGGCGCCCGAGCAGCCTGGGCGACGGCTCGCGACTGCTCGAACAACGCACCCCCGAGGGAAAGTCGGACGATCTGACGACTACTCCTCGGGGGTGAGTCCTCTTTGATCCGCGCAGGACCTTGTCACTACGGTGTGGCAGTCAACGCTGACGCGGTGTAGCGGCTGGGGTGCCCCGGCGCGCGTCCGTACAGTCGGCCACCGACGAGGACTTGAGGACAACCATGAACAAGGCCACTCTGAAGGCTGCCGGGACTGCTGCGCTGGGCGTCGCGATGGCGGCCATGGCCGCCGGGGCCGCTTCGGCCGCTCCCGTCGCCCCCGGTGGGCTCGGGCTGCCCACCGGAGCGCTCTCGCACACGGACGCGATCACCGGTGCGGCCACGCACACGGCCTCCAGCCTCCCGGCGACCGCGCCCGTCACCCAGGCCGTGGGCGACCTCAACCCGGGTGTCGCCAACGCCCTCCACCCGGCCCCCGCCTCGGCCGACCCGGCGCCGGCCACGGCCCCCGGCGCCGAGGGCAACGCCGCCCCGGCCGCTGCCCCGGCCGCCGCTCCGGCCCCGGCCGCCGCGCAGGCCGCCCCGGCCGCCCCCGTCCAGGCCGCTCCGGCCGAGGCGCCCGAGGCCGCCCCGGCGATGGACGCCCCGGAGATGGCGACCCCCGGCGCCCCGGTCAACGCGACCCGCGGGCTGCCGCTCCCGGGCGCCGAGGGGCTCAGCAAGGCCCCCGGCGTCGGCACGCTGACCGGCGCGCTTCCTGTCCCTGGCCTGCCCGGTCTCGGCGGCTGACCACCCCGACGGCCGGAGGCCGCCCCGGAGACTCTCCGGGGCGGCCTCCGGCCGTTCGCGTACGGGGCCTCACGGCTCCTGGGGGAGCAGCAGCCAGAGCGCCAGGTAGATCAGGAACTGCGGCCCGGGCAGCAGGCAGGACACCAGGAAGATCAGCCGGACGGTCCAGGCCGAGAGGCCGAAGCGGGCGGCGATCCCCGCGCAGACACCGGCGACGAGGCGGTTGTGACGGGGGCGGGCGAGGGCGCTCATGATCTCTCCTGGGGGAGTCTGCGGCCCGGGGCCGGACTCTCCGGTGGGCATGACTCCATCCTCCGCGCCGCCGCCCGCCCAGGCGTCAGACCCACTGCCGATCCCGCCCCTGACCTCCTCATGAGGGCGGCGTACGGCCGTCTCAGGGTCCGCTCAGGGGCGCCCCTGAGGCGCGAGCTGCACGCTGAGCTGCTCGCCGAGCTCCCGGAAGCCCAGCGCGACGGCGACCCGGCGGGAGGCCGGCACCCGGGCCCGCCACTGCGGCAGCAGGCCGGCGCCCAGCGCGTGCGCGGTGGCGGCCGAGCCGGTGGCCCGGGCCAGGCCCAGGTCGCGGAAGTCCGGGGCGGTCAGGATGCCGAGGTGGGCGGCGTCGCCCGGCCAGCGGCGGTACCCGGCGGCGGCCACCACCCGGCCCTCGGCGCGGACGGCGAAGGCCGGTGACGTGATCTCCCAGAGCCCGGCCTCGCCGGCGTCGACGCTGCCCGAGTCCAGCTCCAGCTCCCGCAGGCCCGGGTCCTCGCCGTCCAGCTCCACCACCGTGTACCCGGTCGGGGGAGCCGCCGGGCGGAAGTCCTCGGCGGCCAGGTAGGCGAGCGCGGCGGGCCCGAGCACCCCGGCGGCCCGGTAGTGGCCGGCCTCGCCGACGGCCTGGGCGGGCACCCCGGCCAGCAGTGCCCGCAGCTGCTCCGCCGCGGCCTCGTCCGGCGCCGTGACCAGCGCGCTGCCCCCGAGGCGCACCACCCCGGCCCACCCGGGCGGGCACCAGCCGGAGTTCGGATCGGTCACCACCCCGACCTCGTCGGCCCCCGCGAACGACACGGGCACCGAGGCGAGTGTCTCCCAGAGCAGCCGGGCACGGTCGAGAAGTGTGTCAGTGGTCATGCCGCCGATCTTCGCAGCACCAGCTGACGGTCCGCCAGGCGTGACGGCTCAGTCGATCAGGACGCCCGGGTTGAGAATGCCGTGCGGGTCGAGGGCGTGCTTGGCGGCGCGCAGGGCCAGGGCGAAGGGCTCCGGGCGCTGGCGGTCGTAGCCGGGGCGGTGGTCGCGGCCGACGGCGTGGTGGTGGGTGACGGTGGCGCGGTGGCGGTGCAGCACGTCGGTCGTGACGGCCTTGATCTCGTCCCAGACCGCCACCTCGTCGCCGGGGCGCCCGGCCACGGCGACGGTGAAGTAGGGCGCGGCGCCGTCGGGGTAGGCGTGG
The DNA here is from genome assembly GCF_040296285.1 of Kitasatospora sp. NPDC002227. NCBI lineage: Bacteria > Bacillati > Actinomycetota > Actinomycetes > Kitasatosporales > Streptomycetaceae > Kitasatospora > Kitasatospora sp. NPDC002227. The sequence goes on along the minus strand of NZ_JBEOWY010000007.1, from coordinate 96,996 downwards.
GTGAGGCGGCAGTTGACGGTGGCGGGGTGGCCGGTGGCCTTCAGCGCGGCGGCGGCGACCTCGGTGCGGACGGCGTCGATCAGGGCCGGGAGCCGGTCCCAGGTGGAGGCGGTCTCGAAGGTCTCCACGACGGCGCCCATCCGGGCCAGTCCGTCGCGCAGGTACGGCATCCGCAGGAACGCCGACCGCCAGGCGCCGACGGCCGGGTCCGCCCCGGCGTCGCGGCCCGCGGTGGGCGGTTCGGCGCGGCCGCCGTGCGCGCGGGCGAGGACGAGGGCGGCGGCCAGGCGGTCGCCGACGGGTGCGGTGGCCGACTCGAAGCCGAGCACCAGGACGCTGGAGCCGTCCGGTGAGGCCCCGGCGAGCAGTGCCTCGCCGGGGTCGAGCAGGCGGCAGTTGGCCGGGGCGAGGTCGGACTGGGCGATGGCGCGGACGGCGTCCAGCGCCTGCCCGAAGTCGGCGAAGGCCACCGAGGCCGAGGCCCGGTGCTCCGGCCGCTCCTGCACGCGCAGCCAGGCCTCGGTGATGACGCCGAGGGTGCCCTCGGAGCCGAGGAAGAGCCGGTCGGGGGAGGGCCCGGCGCCCGAGGCGGGCAGCCGCCAGGAGGTGCTCGCCCCGGCGGGGGTGATCACGCGCAGGGACTGGACGAAGTCGTCGATGTGGGTGGGGCCGGTGGCGTAGTGGCCGCCGGCGCGGGTGGCGAGCCAGCCGCCGAGGGTGGAGAACTCGAAGCTCTGCGGGAAGTGGCGAAGCGTCAGCCCGTGCGGCCGCAACTGCTGCTCGAGCACCGGGCCGAGGGCTCCGGCCTGGATCCGGGCCGAGCGGCTGGCGGGGTCGATCTCCAGCACCCGGCTCATCGAGGTCAGGTCGAGCGAGAGCACGGCGTGGTGCGCGTCGCCGCGGTACTCCACGCCGCCGACCACCGAGGAGCCGCCGCCGAAGGGGATGACGGCCACACCCTGCCCGCCGGCCCAGTCGAGCAGGTCGGCCACGTCCTGGTCGGTGGCCGGGCGGGCGACCAGGTCGGGGATCCGGCCCGGGCGGCCGCGCAGCGCCCGGATCACGTCGCGGTAGGCCTTGCCCATGGCGTGGGCGGCCCGGGCCCGCGGGTCGTCGGTGACCAGGTGGGCCAGGGCGGCCGGGGGAGTGGCGGCGGGGCGGCCGATCGGCAGATCGGCCACCCGGGGCACCGGCAGCGGGCGGGCCAGGGTGCCCGGCAGCAGGGCGCCGAGCGCGGCGCACTCGGCATCGTCGGGCTGGGCGTCGGTGTAGCCCCAGCCCCACCAGGAGCGGGCGCGGGCGGCGGAGTCGGCGGGTTCCATGGGCCGCGAGGCTACGCACGCCCGGGGCCGCTGGCAATAGCTGGTACAACCAGTTGACCAGTGGGTGGCCGGATGGTCATGCTGGCCGGTGTGAACGACACCGCCGTCTCCCCCGCGGGCCCCCGTACCCCGCTGCGCCGCGAGCCCGTCTCCGACCAGCTCTTCACCCGGCTGCGGACCGAGATCCTCACCGGCGCGCTGCGCCCCGCCGACCCGCTGCCGTCCGAGCGCGAGCTGTCCGAGGAGTTCGGCGTCAACCGCCACGCGGTGCGGGAGGCGGTCAAGCGCCTCCAGCAGGCCCGGCTGGTCGAGGTCGCCCACGGCGGTCGGACGAGGGTCCTCGACTGGCGCCGGACGGCGGGCCTGGACCTGCTCGGCGAGCTGTCCGCCGCGGAGGGCGCCGGCGCGGCCGCCGGGCTGGGCCGGGACACCGTCGAGCTGCGCGCCTGCATCGGCGCCGACGCCGCCCGGCTGTGCGCGCTGCGGGCCGACCGCGAGGCGGTCGAGGCGATCACCGAGGCGGCCGCCCGGTACGCCGCCGGCGGCCCGGACCTGACCGAGCTCGGCGAGGCGGACCTGGCCTGGTGGCGGCTGGTGATCGAGGGCAGCGGCAACCTCGCCTACCTGCTGGCCTTCAACAGCCTGCTGGCCGGGACACTGCCGGTCGGGCCCACCCCGCTCGACCAGCGGGCCGGGGAGCTCCTGGACACCGAGGCGCACACCGAACTGGCCCGGCTGATCGCGGCCGGCGACGGCGACGGCGCCCGGCGGCTGGCCCACGCACTGCTCAGCGGCACTACACGCTGACGCGGGGCCCGTGCTGGTCGGCCGGGGCGGGCAGCAGGGGGAGCCGCACCTGGGCCGGGCGGGGTGCCACGGCCGGGCGGCGGCGCAGCAGGGTGCGGGCGAGCGGGACGAGCGTGAGGTGGCAGGCGGCCACGCCGATGGTGCCGAGGGTGATGTCGTCCACGTTGAGCACGTGGCCCGGGGTCCAGCCCTCCAGGATCTCCATCGCGGTGGCCAGCAGCGCGCCGCCGCCGACCGTCCGCAGGAAGGACGGCAGCCACGCCGTCCGCAGCCCGCCGCCGACCAGCGGCAGCAGCAGCCCGAGCGGCGCCAGCGGCAGCAGCCCGGCCGCCAGCTGCTCGCAGCCGGCCAGCCCGCCCAGCCGCAGCGCCTGCCCCACGGAGGCGAACGGCGTCAGGTTCGCGGGGTAGGTCCACCCGACCGAGACCGGCCGCAGCGTCAGCCAGCCGATGACGAGCAGATGCGCGGCCAGCAGAGCTGCGCCGAAGGCTCGTACCCGTGACGACACCCCCGTCGCGGCGGTGCGGTCCTCGGTGGCGCGGTGGATCTGGCTGTCTGCCTGCACGACACCGATGACGCCCGACGGGGTACGCCCGGTTCCCCCAGGGGCTGTCCGGCGGGGCACCTCGGGCGGGCGCCGCCGGACGGACCCTACGGGCAGTGCGAGGGAGCGGGGCTCGCGCCGAAGGGGCTTTCGGGGGTGTGGGTGACGGCCGGGCTGGGGGCGGGGGAGGGGCGGGCCGGGGTGGCGGGGGCGGGGGTGCGGGTGGTGGCGGCCTCGGGGACGTGGAGGGGGCTGGGGCAGGCCGTCCGGCTGGCGGGGGCGCCCGCGTCGACCGGTACGGCCGTCGGGCGGATGCCGCAGCCGGTCAGGGCGGCCGCGGCGAGCAGGAACCCCACGGCGGTGCGGACGGTACGGGGTCTCATCAGGTGCTCTCCTGCCCGGTGGAGCCGTCGGTCTGCGGCGGGGCGGCCGGGGTGACGGGGAAGGTGAGGGTGAAGACCGCGCCGGTCTCGCCGTTGGCGGCGGTGATGGTGCCGCCGTGGATCTGGGCGTTGGCCATCGCGATCGACAGGCCCAGGCCGCTGCCCTCGGAGCGGGCCCGGCCCTTGTCGGCCTTGTAGAAGCGGTCGAAGACGTGCGGCAGCACGTCCTCCGGGATGCCGGGGCCGCTGTCGGAGACCTCGACCACCACCGTCTCGCCGTCGTGGCGCACCTTCACCCGCACCGGCGACCCGCCGTGCTTGAGCGCGTTGCCGATCAGGTTGGCGAACACCACGTCGAGCCGCCGGGGGTCCACCACGGCCAGGATGCCGCGCGGGGCGTCGAGCTCGACGGCGTCGTACCAGGCCCGGCCGTCGATGCAGGACATGATGAGGTCCGCGATGTCCACCTCGTCGGCCACCAGCTTGGCGGTGCCCGCGTCGAAGCGGGTGACCTCCATCAGGTTCTCCACCAGGTCGGAGAGCCGCCTGGTCTCGCTCACCACGAGCAGCACGGCCGGGGCGATCATCGGGTCCAGCGACTCGGCCTCGTCCTCCAGGATGTCGGTCACGGCGGTCATCGCCGTCAGCGGCGTGCGCAGCTCGTGCGACATGTCGGCGACGAAGCGCCGGCTCTGCGCCTCACGCGCGCTCAGCTCCTGCACCTGGGCGCCCAGCGACTCGGCGGCCTGGTTGAACGTCCGTGCCAGATCCGCGAGTTCGTCGGCCCCCTCGGCCTCGAGCCGGGTGTCGAGCTGGCCCTTGCCGAGCTTGGCGGCGGCCTCCCCGAGCTTGCGGACCGGCCGCAGCACGGTGGCCGAGGCGGCCTGGGCGAGCAGCGCCGAGCCGATCAGCGCGAGCAGGGTGGCGATCGCCAACGACCAGCCCAGGGTGTTGAGATCGGCCCGTTCGGTGTCCAGCGACTTGAACATGTACGCCGTCGGACCGCTCGGCACCACCTTGGTGCCGCCGACCACGTACGGGTGCCCGTCGAGGTTCACCCGCTGCCAGTACAGGTGGTAGGCGAAGGGGTTGTGCGAGTCCACCTCGCGCGGCCTGTCCACGGCGGAGCGCAGCGCCTGCGGCACCTGGGCCAGGGTGAAGTGGTCCGGGTCGGAGGAGGCCAGGCACTCGCCCTGGCCCTCGGCCGTCACCACCACCTGGTAGTTGAGCCCGGAGGTGGCCACCACCCCGGCCAGGGTGGCGAGTTGGGGGCAGGTCGCGTTCAGCGGCAGGTCGGAGACGCTGCGGGTGAGCGAGACCCGGAAGTCGTTGAGCGCGGTGTTCTGGGCACGCCGGAGCACCGCGTCACGGTTGAGCCAGTAGGCGATCCCGGAGGCGGAGACGGCGGTGGCCAGGGCGACGGCGGCGAAGACCGCGATCATCCGCACCCGCAGGGACCGCAGGTGCCGCCACCGCCCCTGACGCTGCGGGCGGCCCGGCTGCAGATCGGTCAACGTGCTGTCACCATCGTTCGGTCGGAGTCAGAAGGGGCGGATCAGGCCGGCGGGTCGAGGCGGTAGCCGACGCCGCGCACGGTGCGGATCAGGGTCGGCGCCGACGGCACTTCCTCGACCTTCGCCCGCAGCCGCTGCACACACGCGTCCACCAGCCGGGAGTCGCCCAGGTAGTCGTGCTCCCAGACCAGCCGCAGCAGTTGCTGGCGGGAGAGCGCCTGCCCGGGGCGGCGGCTGAGCTCGAGCAGCAGCCGCAGTTCGGTCGGGGTGAGCTGGAGGTCCTCACCGTTCTTGGTGACGGTCATCGCGGAGCGGTCGATCACCACGTTGCCGTACACCGAGGAGTCGGAGCTCTCCCGCTCGCCGCGCCGCAGCACCGCGCGGATCCGGGCGTCCAGCACCCGGGGCTGCACCGGCTTGACCACGTAGTCGTCGGCGCCGGACTCCAGGCCGACCACCACGTCGATGTCGTCCGAGCGGGCGGTGAGCAGGATGATCGGCAGCTGGTCGGTGCGGCGGATCCGGCGGCAGACCTCGAAGCCGTCGATTCCGGGCAGCATCACGTCCAGCACGATCAGGTCCGGACGCTGCTCCTTGAACAGCTTGAGACCGTCCTCGCCGGAGGCGGCGGCGGCCACGCGATGACCCTGGCGGGTGAGGGCGAGTTCGAGGCCGGTCCGGATGGCGTCGTCGTCCTCGATCAGAAGGAGGAAAGGCACCCGCTCATTCTGGCCCACGGGGGCTGGTGGTTCACCCACCCGGGGGTGGCGGAACCGTTCCACCGGGCAGTGGCGTCCACCTCCGTGGAGCGGCCGTGCGGACCAAAGTCCCGGCCGCTGTGACAGCCCTGTGACAGTCGGCGGACAGCGCCGAGACGGCGGGCGGGCAGGATTTTCCATGTCGCCGCAGCAACGGCCCAGCTCAACGGGCCGGGCCAGCGGCGGTGGAACACCGAACCGCTCGTACCGACCCTGGGGGTGCACGATGAACGCCACGCTCAAGTCCCGCAACACCGCGGGCATTCGCACCAAGCGTTCCTCGGCCCACACCCACTTCGAGGTCCGCAAGGACGAGACGTCCGGTGCCGTGGTCGTACGGGGGTGCGCACACAGCACCGGGACGCGTCGCACCGGCGGCGTGGCCAGGGTGGGGGAGCAGCACGGGGTCGGTCGCATGGGGAGTGCGGCCGGCCGCGAGGCGGCGGGGGCCGCCCTGCTGCGCCTGGCCCCGGCGCCGGAGCAGCCCGTCGAGTCGGGGGCGGACGAGCACATCGCGGAGTTCACCGCGTACGTCCAGGAGCGGCGGGCCTCGCTCTACGCCACGGCGTACCACCTCACCGGCGACCGCTTCGAGGCCGAGGACCTGCTGCAGAGCGCGCTCTTCAGCACCTACCGCGCCTGGGGCCGGATCACCGACAAGGCCGCGGTCGGCGGCTACCTGCGCCGCACCATGACCAACCTGCACATCTCCGCCTGGCGGCGGCGCAAGCTCAACGAGTACCCCACCGAGGAGCTCCCGGAGACCGTCGGTGACACCGACGCGATGGGCGGCACCGAGCTGCGGGCCGTGCTCTGGCAGGCGCTCGCCAAGCTGCCGGAGAACCAGCGGACCATGCTGGTTCTCCGCTACTACGAGGGCCGCACCGACCCGGAGATCGCCGACGTGCTGGGCATCAGCGTGGGTACCGTCAAGAGCAGCATCTGGCGCGCGCTGCGCCGTCTGCGCGACGACGAGCAGCTCAACCGCACCGGCGACACCGTCTTCGCCTTCGGCGAGCTGGTCGCCTGACCCATGAACTACCCGTCGGGGGACGGGTGAAAGGCCGCGGACGTACGGCAGGCCCGCTCGGGGGAGCGGCGGAGCCGGACGGGGGAAGCCACGGCCGACCAGACGAGGGGCCCGGTGCCGGGGAGAGGCACCGGGCCCCTCGCCATGCGCCCACCAGGGGCTCGGGGAACCGCGAACCCGGCCCTGCGAGAGGGCACCCCCGCTCTCAGCGAACAGCCGTGGCCGCGTCCAGCGACTCCGGCCGCAGCGCGGCAACAGCCCGCACCCGCCGCTCCGCCTCCGGCCCGCCGCAGGCGACCGCGCCGAGGGCGACCTGCCGAGCCACGATCCCGGCCTCGGCCCGCATCAGCCGCCAGCCGCGCCGCAGCAGGTACGGCACCGACTTGCGCCCCTCCCGCACGTCCCGCCGGAACCGCCGCCAGGCGGTGGTGAGCGGACGGTTGCGCAGGCAGATCGCGTCGCCGAGCAGCCCCTCCGCCGCGCACTGCTCGACCAGCTCCGCCGCGAAGATCCCCTCCGCGATGAATCCGGCGGCGCCGCCGAGGTCGAAGGCCCGGGTGCCGACCCGCCCGTTGTCCGGGATCGAGTACACCGGCACGTCGGTGCGGCCGGTGCCGGTGAGCGCGCGGATGGCGGCGAGCGCCTGCTCGCGGTGCCAGGAGAGCGGCGAGTCCCAGTCGGTGCCGCTGCCGTCGGCGAACTGCGGCAGCGTGGGGTCGTCGCCGTCCTTGTAGAAGTCGTCGAGCTGGAGCACCGGCAGGCCCGTACGGGCGGCGAGCGAGGACTTCCCCGACCCGGAGGGCCCGGAGAGCAGCACGACCCGGGCGGGGCTCGGCACAGAAGGGTTCAGGGGGGAGACACTCACGAGACACCAGTCTGACGCATGCCGGCCCGAGACCGAAACCGCTCGGTAGCTAGATCTTTAGCGCGAGCATGTCAGGGCGAGGGCCGGAAAGGCGACGGACCCGCACCAGGGGGGGTGGGTGCGGGTCCGTCTTCGGCACGTCCGGGCCCCCGGGGGGGTAGGGGCACTGGGGACGGCCAGTCTGTGTGGAGTTGTGTCAGCCGGGCGTGACGGGGTCAGATCCCCATCGGGTGCCAGACCGTCTTGATCTCCAGGAAGGAGAGTAGCCGGTCCGTTCCGGGCGCATTGGTCCAGTCCAAGGCGGCCGGGTCGGCTGCGGGCCGGACGACTCGCTTCAGGGTATCCGCGGCGGCGGCCTCCAGCGTGGCAGCCGCGCCGGGGCCGTCGGAGTCGATCGCGCCGGAGAGGTCGAGCCCGTTGACGTCCTGGTGGGACGCCAGCGTCGGGGCGATGTCCGCGGTGCGGCCCGAGATGATGTTGACCACGCCGCCCGGCAGGTCCGAGGTGGCCAGCACCTCGCCGAAGGAGAGCGCGGGCAGCGGCGCGTCCGCGGCGGCCGCGACCACCACGGTGTTGCCGGTGGCGATGACCGGGGCGATCACCGAGACCAGGCCGAGCAGCGAGTGCCCGTACCCGTTCTGCGGCGCCACGATGCCGATGACACCGCTCGGCTCCGGGGTGGAGAGGTTGAAGTACGGCCCGGCGACGGGGTTGGACCCGCCCGCGATCTGGGCGACCTTGTCGGTCCAGCCCGCGTACCAGACCCAGCGGTCGATCGCGGCCTCCACCAGCGCGGCGGCCTTCTTGCCGCCGATGCCCTCGGCGGCGGCCACCTCGGCGGCGAACTGCTCGCGGCGGCCCTGCAGCATCTCGGCGACGCGGTAGAGCACCTGGCCGCGGTTGTACGCGGTGGTGCCCGACCAGCCCTTGACCGCCGCGCGGGCGGCGAGCACGGCGTCCCGGGTGTCCTTGCGGGTACCCAGCGGGGCGTTGGCGACGAAAGCGCCCTTTGCGTCGGTCACCTCGTACACCCGCCCGCTCTCGGAGCGCGGGAACTTCCCGCCCACGTACAGCTTGTACGTCTTGAGGACATCAAGACGCGATGCGACATCAGACATCGAGGTAGGCCTCCAGACCGTGCCGGCCACCCTCGCGGCCGTAACCCGACTCCTTGTAACCGCCGAACGGCGAGGTCGGGTCGAACTTGTTGAAGGTGTTGGCCCAGACCACGCCGGCCTTGAGCTGGTTCGCCATCCACAGGATGCGCGAGCCCTTCTCGGTCCAGATGCCGGCCGAGAGCCCGTACGGGGTGTTGTTGGCCTTCTCGACCGCCTCGGTGGGCGTGCGGAAGGTCAGCACCGAGAGCACCGGGCCGAAGATCTCCTCGCGGGCGATCCGGTGCGCCTGGCTGACACCGGTGAACAGCGTCGGGCGGAACCAGTAGCCCGCGCCCGGCAGCTCGCACTCGGGCGACCAGCGCTCGGCGCCCTCGGCCTCGCCGGCCTCGGCGAGCGAGGTGATCCGGGCCAGCTGGGCGGCGGAGTTGATGGCGCCGATGTCGGTGTTCTTGTCCAGCGGGTCGCCGACCCGCAGGGTGGCCATCCGGCGGCGCAGCGAGTCGAGCAGCTCGTCCTGGACCGACTCCTGGACCAGCAGGCGCGAGCCCGCGCAGCAGACGTGGCCCTGGTTGAAGAAGATGCCGTTGACGATGCCCTCGACGGCCTGGTCGATCGGCGCGTCGTCGAAGACGATGTTCGCGGCCTTGCCGCCCAGCTCCAGCGAGAGCTTCTTGCGGCTGCCGGCCAGCTGCTTGGCGATCGCCCGGCCGACCGGGGTCGAGCCGGTGAAGGCGACCTTGTTGACGTCCGGGTGCGCGGTGAGCGCGGCGCCGGTGCGGCCGTCACCGGTGACGATGTTGACGACACCCTTCGGGAGCCCGGCCTGGCGGCAGATCTCGGCGAAGCGCAGCGCGGTGAGCGGGGTGGTCTCGGCCGGCTTGAGCACCACGGTGTTGCCGGTGGCCAGGGCAGGCGCGATCTTCCACGCGAGCATCAGCAGCGGGAAGTTCCACGGGATGACCTGGCCGGCCACGCCGAGCGGCTTCGGCGAAGAACCGAACCCGGCGTAGTCGAGCTTGTCGGCCCAGCCCGCGTAGTAGAAGAAGTGCGCGGCGACCAGCGGGAGGTCGACGTCACGGGTCTCGCGGATCGGCTTGCCGTTGTCGATCGACTCGAGCACGGCCAGCTCGCGGGAGCGCTCCTGGATGATCCGGGCGATCCGGAACAGGTACTTGGCGCGCTCGCTGCCGGGCAGCGCCGACCAGTCCACGAAGGCCTTCCGGGCGGCGGCGACCGCGCGGTCGACGTCCTCCACGGTGCCCTGGGCGAACTCGGCGAGCACCTGCTCGGTGGCCGGGTTGACCGTCTTCAGGGCCTCGCTGCCGAGCGAGTCGACGAACTCGCCGTTGATGAAGTGGCCGTAGGAGGTGGCGATGTCACCCGCGGCGGCGGGGGACTCGGGGGCCGGGGCGTAGGTGAAGAGCCCGCCCTTGGGGGCCACGGCTTCCTCGGTGGTCTTCTTGTTCTTGGCCATGGCGATCAGTCCACCGTCACGTAGTCGGGGCCGGAGTACCGGCCGGTGGCCAGCTTCTGGCGCTGCATCAGCAGGTCGTTCAGCAGGCTGGAGGCGCCGAAGCGGAACCAGTGCGGGCTGAGCCAGTCGTCGCCGAGGGTCTCGTTCACCAAGACCAGGTACTTCATGGCGTCCTTGGTGGTCTTGATGCCGCCGGCGGGCTTCACGCCGATCTGGACGCCGGTCTGCTGCTTGAAGTCGCGGACGGCCTCCAGCATCAGCAGGGTGACGGGCGGGGTCGCGTTGACGGCGACCTTGCCGGTGGAGGTCTTGATGAAGTCGGCGCCCGCGAGCATGGCCAGCCAGGAGGCCCGGCGGACGTTGTCGTAGGTCTGGAGCTCGCCGGTCTCGAAGATCACCTTGAGGTGGGCCGAGGTGCCGTCGGGGCGCTTGCACGCCTCCTTGACGGCGGTGATCTCCTCGAAGACGGACAGGTACCGGCCGGAGAGGAAGGCCCCCCGGTCGATCACCATGTCGATCTCGTCGGCGCCGGCGGCCACCGCGTCGGCGGTGTCGGCCAGCTTGACCGGCAGGGCCGCGCGGCCGGCCGGGAAGGCGGTGGCGACGGAGGCGACCTGGATGTCGGTGCCCGCGAGGGCGGCCTTGGCGGTGGCCACCATGTCGGGGTAGACGCAGATGGCCGCCACCCGGGGGGTGGCCGGATCGGTCGGGTCGGGGTTCTTCCCCTTGGTGCACAGGGCGCGCACCTTGCCGACCGTGTCCGCGCCTTCCAGCGTGGTCAGGTCGATCATCGAGATCGCCAGGTCGATGGCGTACGCCTTCGCCGTGGTCTTGATCGAACGGGTGCCGAGGGTGGCGGCGCGGGCTTCCAGGCCGACGGCGTCGACGCCGGGCAGGCCGTGCAGGAAGCGGCGGAGCGAGGCCTCGGACGCCGCAACGTCCTCAAGGCCGCCGCCCGCAGCGCCGGGGGCATTGGCTGCAACAGTGGACATGGTCACCAGCCCAGCATATCTACGCGCGTAGCCTCGCGCTAGGGGGCACCCCCCGCTATCTGTGCGCGCCGCCCTCCCGGCACGGGCGCAGTACGGACAGAACACGACCCCGTCACGGCCACGCAGCTCAGCGGGCCGATGGGGCAGAATCGGGCCATGACCGAATCCGACGGCAAGCCCGACCAGGGCGGCGCCGCCCCCGCGCCGACGTACGCCGACCGCGTCTACCGCTCCGTGCCCGGCGTCATCTCCGGCGTGCTCCTGCTGGTGGTCGCCCTCTGGCTGATCGGCGACGCAGTCTTCACCGGCGCCGGCCGGACGCCGTGGATCGCGCTGGCCGCCCTGCCGGTCTTCGTGCCGCCGGTGGTCGCGTACACCCTTCGGCCCGCCGTGCTCGCCAACGACGACCGGCTGCTGGTGCGCAACCCGCTGCGCACGATCAAGGCGCCGTGGGCCTCGGTCGAGGGGCTGAAGTCGGGGTACTCGGTCGAGCTCTTCGCCGGCGGCCGCACCTTCCAGGTCTGGGCCGTCCCGGTCTCGCTGCGCCAGCGCAAGAAGGCCACCCGGGCGGCCTCCCGCGCCGCCCTCCGGGCCACCCGCGACGTGAGCGACCCCCACCTGCGCGAGAGCGCCGGCAAGTCCCGCTCGCTCTTCTCCGGCGGCGACGACCCCACCCGAGCCTGGTCCGACCAGGTGGTCGACACCCTGCTCGAGTCCGCCGAGCGCAACGCGAGCCGCCCCACCGCGGCCGGCGAGATCACCGTCGCCTGGTGCTGGTGGATCATCGCCCCCACCCTGGCCGGCCTGGTCGCCCTCATCACCCTGATCGCCACCACCTGAGCCGCGCACCACCGAGGGCGCCCCGACCGGAATCGATCCGGCCGGGGCGCCCTCTGTCGTGGGCAAGATGCGGGACTACCCGGTGATGGGCATCCCGCACTACCTGATCGTCGACCCGCGCAACGGCACTGGCACCCGCCGGGAGTTCGCCTTCGGCGAGACGGTCGAGTTCGCCGGGTACGAGGTGGCCACGGCCGACTTCCCGGTCTACTGACTGCGCCCCCGAGTGCGCTGTTCGTGCTCCCGGTGCGCCGGGGAAATGTAGGCGAACCGGCGGTGGCCGGCGGGCTGACGTGGTGTTGCCCGCCAGAGCGGCTCCGGTCGGCCGGGCGGACTGGCCGTCAAGTCTGAAGGGCAGCCCTGACCTGCACCTTTGGGCAGAGGGTCGCGTGCCGACCGAGGAGACGTCAACTCCCGTGGGCAGTCCGGGAGGAGACGTGCCCTCATGTCCGGACTGCCCCGCTGTGACATGTTCAGTCGATGATACGATCATCCGGCTTGCGGAGCGGCGGGTTCACCCTGCACTGGCGGGGATTCAGCAGTCGGCCGTCAGTCGCCTGAAGAGAGTCTTATGACGAAATACATAGCGGACCCGGTGTTCTGGGCTGTTGTCCTCGTCCTCGTCCTGGTCGGGGCCGCCCTCGTCGTCCGCCAACGCAGAGCGTCCCTGGCGTTGCGTCAGGAGATCGACGGGCTGAGGGAGCACTACTCCGGTCTCGAGCACTCCTACGCGCAGTCCGTGGAGTCCGCCCAGGAGCAGGCCGACGAGGCGACCAAGGCGGTGCTGAAGGCGGCGATGCGGACCCTGCAGGGTCTGGCCGCCGAGCAGCAGCTGATCCTCGCCCGGCTGCAGGACAAGTACGGCGAGTCGGTCATCCTGCAGGACCTGCTCGAGGTCGACCACACCAACTCGCAGTTCGGGCGCCGGGCGCAGTCCGTGGCCGTGCTCTGCGGCGGCTGGCTGGGCCGGCACCGTGACCCGGCGAGCGTGTACGACGTGGTGCGCAGCGCCCAGGGCCGGATCCGGCAGTTCCGCCGGGTGGAGATCCTCTCCCAGGTGGACTTCGGCATCTCCAGCCGCGCCGTCGAGCCGGTGGCGCTCGCGCTGGCCGAACTGCTCGACAACGCGACCAGCTACTCCAGCCCGGACACCGTGGTCGAGATCAACATCCGCACGGTGCCCAAGGGCGTCGTGATCGTGGTGGACGACGCGGGTGTCGGCATGAACGACGAGGAGCGGGCCCGCGCCGAGAAGCTGCTGACCAGCGAGCGGGTCTCGGGCGTCGCCGGCCTCGGCAACCCGCCGCAGTTCGGCCTCGCGGTGATCGGCGTGCTCTGCGAGCGGTTCGGCTTCGAGGTCTCCGTCGACTCCTCCTCGCCGTACGGCGGGGTGCGCGCGGTGGTGCTGCTGCCGCACGAGCTGCTCACCGGCATGCCGGAGAAGAGGCTGCCCGCCCGCCCGGCCGCCCCGGCCCCGGTGGCCCCCGCGGCGCCGGCCGCCGTCTTCGCCGCCCCCGCCGAGCACTCCTACCCCTCGACGGCCGACGGCCTGCCGGTGCGCCGCCGCAAGCGGCCGATGGCGGCCCCGGCCCCGGCCCCGGCGGCCGAGCCGGTCTACGCCCCGGTCGAGCCGGCTCCGCTGCCGGCCCGCTCGGGTGCCCAGACCGCGGCGATCATGGGCGCCTTCCAGCGCGGCACCCGGTCCGGCCGGGCCGTCCAGCCGGACGGGCAGCCGGAGCAGCAGTCGCAGCAGTGGCCGGACCATACGGACCAGGCGATCAGCACCCCTGGTGCGGCGCGCACCAGTGAAGGGCATGACTTCTCGTGAACGACGATCTGGCTTGGATGCTCGACAGCGCTCTGGAGATCCCCGGAGCCCTGCACGCCGTCCTGATCTCCGCCGACGGCCTGCTGATGGCCCGGACCAAGGACATCGGCAAGGACAACGCCGACCGGGTCGCCGCCGCGATGAGCGGGGTGCAGTCGCTGAGCCGCTCGCTCGGGTTCTTCTGCGGCAGCCCCGGCCAGCGCTGGCAGCAGACCCTGGTCGAGTTCGACGGTGGCTGGGTGTTCCTGATCTCCGCCGGTGAGGGCGCCTACCTCGGCGTCTCGGCCTCCCCGGACGTCGACATGCAGGACATCACCTTCCGGATGCAGCAGCTCGTGGGCCAGCTGGGCAAGGTGCTCGCCGCACCGCCCCGCGAAGGCCTAGGGGCGCGCCGATGACGACGCCCGACGACTTCGAGCTCGAAGCCACGGGGTTAGTGCGGGCGTACGTCATCACCAAAGGGCGCGGACTGCCGGACGACGCGCAGCTGTCCCTGATCACCCTGGTGACCGCGGCGCCGGGGCAGGAGCAGCGACCGCTGCGTCTGTCGCCGGAGGAGCAGCGGCTGCTGGACATCTGCTCGGCCGGCTACCTCACGGTGGCCGAGCTCGCGGGGCACACCGGGCTGCCGCTGGGCGTGGTGCGGATCATCCTGGCCGGTCTGACCGAAGGCGGCCACGTCATCACCCGGCCGCCGGTGCCCCGCGCCCGCCAGGCAGACCGGGAGATCCTGCAGGAGGTGCTCAATGGTCTCCAACACAAGTTCGGCTGACAGCCCCACCGGGACCGCCCTGGACGCGACGCACTACGTCCAGGGCGGGGAGACCCAGACGGCGGTCAAGATCCTCGTGGTCGGCCACTTCGCGGTGGGCAAGACCACGTTCATCGGCTCGATCTCCGAGATCGAGCCGCTGTCCACCGAGGAGACGATGACCCGGGCCGCCGAGGCGGTCGACGACCTCAAGGGCGTCCAGGGCAAGACCACCACCACGGTCGCGATGGACTTCGGCCGACTGACCATCAGCGAGCGCGTGGTGCTCTACATGTTCGGCACGCCCGGGCAGCTGCGGTTCGTCCAGATGTGGGAGGACATGGCCCGGGGCGCGCTGGGCGCGCTGATCCTGGTCGACCCCGAGCGGCTCGCCGACTCCTTCCCCGTGATCGACCTGATCGAGCAGTACGGCCTGGACTACGCGATCGCGGTGAACCACTTCGACGGCAACCCGGACCGCACCGAGGCCGCGCTCCGCGAGGCGCTCGACCTTCTCGACGACACCCCCGTCGTCACCTGCGACGCCCGCGACGAGCAGTCGTCGGCCGCCGCCCTGACCACTCTGGTCCGCTACCTGCTGGACCGTGCCAGCCAGTAGCCGGCCTGCAGCAAGGCAGGGTCTGCCCGGCCGATCACGCCGGGCGGGCGCCGCCGGGGCACGTACCTCGACGGCTTCTCCTCAGTCGCCGATGCTCCGCACGGACTCCCTCGTCGGCGCCGCCGATGCACGCACCCCAACGACGCCCGCTGATCCGACGTGATCGGCCGGGCAGACCCTAGGAGCCACACCCAGACATGAACGCTCGCCCCACCGCCCCGGTGCCGCCGCCCGGGTGCCCGGCCCACGACAGCGGCGCCCGAGTGCCGCTGTACGGGCCGGAGTTCGCGGCCGACCCGCAGGCCTACTACTCCTACCTGCGCAGCTTCGGGCCGACGGCCCCCGTCGAGCTCGCGCCCGGGGTGGACGCCACGCTCGTCACCGACTACGGGGCCGCGCTGCAGCTGCTCCAGGACTCCGCCTCCTTCCGCAAGGACTCGCGCCGCTGGCGGGCCCTCAACGAGGGGCACATCGCGCCGGACAACCCGGTGGTGCCGCTGCTCGCCTACCGGGCCAACTGCATGTTCAGCGACGGTGCCGAGCACCTGCGGCTGCGGCAGGCCGTGACGGACAGCATGGCCCGGGTGGACTCGCGCCGCCTGACCCGCACCACCGAGCAGATCTCCAACTACCTGATCTCCCAGTTCGGGTACCGGGGTTCGGCCGACCTGCTCGGCAACTACGCCCGCCAGCTGCCGCTGTTCGTGTTCAACGAGCTCTTCGGCTGCCCGGCCGACATCGGCGACCGCGTGGTGTTCGGCATCTCCGGCATGTTCGACGGGGTCAACGCCGAGATGGCCGCCGGGGTGCTGTTCGGTGCGGTGGGCGAGCTGGTCGCGCTCAAGCGCAGCCGGCCCGGGGACGACGTCACCTCCTGGCTGATGCAGCACCACGCCAAGCTGACCGACGAGGAGATGGTCCACCAGCTGGCCCTGCTGCTCTCGGCCGGCACCGAGCCGCTGGGCAACCTGATCGGCAACACGCTGCACCGGCTGCTCACCGACGACGCGTACGCGCACACCGGCGGTCTGATCGACGAAGCCGTGGACGACACGCTGTGGGAGAACCCGCCGATGTCGAACCTGGCGGCGCACTACCCGGCCACCGACCTGGAGTTCGCCGGTCAGCACCTGCGCGCGGGTGACCTGGTGATGGTCAGCTTCGCCGCCGCCAACGGCAGTTCGGTGCTGGCCGGGGAGCGGCAGGCCGGCAGCCGGGCCCATCTGGCCTGGAGCGCGGGCCCGCACGCCTGCCCGTCCAAGGACCCGGCCCGGCAGATCACGGTCACCGCGATCGAGAACCTGCTCAACGAGCTGCCGGACATCCAACTCGCGGTGCCGGAGGAGAGTCTGACCTGGCGTCCGGGACCGTTCAACCGCGGCCTGGTCGCGCTGCCGACCCGCTTCACCCCGGTCGGCTCCGCTCCGCAGCAGGCGCCGGAGCCGCAGGTTCAGGACGCCGGGCAGGCCGCTGGCCAGCAGAGTCGCAAGGCGGGGCGGTGGAGCCAGTTCCTCAACTGGCTGACCAAGTGATGTACACAACAACTTAGGTATGCCGCTGGACGCATGACGGTTCAACAACGGGGTAATCAGGTGCCCGAAACGTCCCCCGTCGTTGATCCAGAACAGGAGGGTGTCATGGCACCCTTGGCCATATCCGCTGTTCACACCCCATGCACATCAGCTTCACACCAGGGGATACCCGCCCCCTCGGGCGGGTATCTTCTTGCCTTCCACGGTGCCCGGCAGGTGCGCCGGTGATCGATCTAGGGCTCAGATCCCCCGCTGCTCCCACTGTCGGTCACACCGGCCACACCGAGACGCTCGGCGACCATACGACCCGTCAACTGCTGCGCCTGTGCGAGGTCGCCGGCCTCGGCCCGGCCGACGCGATCGAGTACGCCCGGGTGCTGCGCCGGGTGCTCGGCCCCGTCGCCGACCGGCCGCTGCACCTGCCGTCCCCCGACGGCTCCTTCCTCTCCGACGACCACACCCCGGTGGAGTTCTCCCTCTCCTTCGAGGCGGGGTCGGTGCCGACCCTGCGAGTGCTGGTCGAACCCGGTTGCGGGGCCGGTGACCTCGCCCGCGGCGGGCGGGAGGGCCTGCGTACCGTCCGCGAGCTGGCGCGCCGCTGGGGCTTCGGCACCGAGCGGCTCGACCTGCTGGAGGACCTCTTCTTCCCGGCCGCTCCGCAGGGCCCGCTGGCCCTGTGGTGCGCCCTGGAGCTGCGCCCCGGCGGCGTCCCCAAGGTCAAGGTGTACCTGAACCCGGCGGCCTCCGGCCCCGAGCTGGCCGGGGCGACGGTGCGCGAGGCGCTGCGCCGGCTCGGCCACCGGCAGGCCTTCGAGGCGCTGCCCGCGTCGGACCGGATCCTGTTCTTCGCCCTCGACCTGGGCGACTGGGACGAGCCCCGGGTGAAGGTGTACACCGCCCACCAGGACCTGTCGGCCGACGGGGCGGCGGGCCTGAGCCGGATGGTCGACGGGCCCGGCACCGCCGAGGTGGAGGCCTTCTTCAAGGCGGCCGCCGGGGAGCCGGAGAGCCTCGCCGGCCCGTACGGCCGCCGCCCGTTCCAGGCCTGCCATGCCTTCACCGAGACGGCCAGCGGCCGGCCCGGCGGCTTCACCCTCTACGTGCCGGTGCGCGAGCACGCCCGGCACGACGGCGAGGCGCTGGAGCGGGCGCTGGCCCTGCTCGCCCGGTACGGCATCGACCGCGAGCAGCTGCTCGACTCGGTCGACGCCGTCACCTCCCGGCGGCTCGAGGAGGGCCTCGGCCTGATCGCCTACCTGGCGCTGGCCCACCAGCGGGGCCGCCCGCCCCGGCTGATGGTGTACATCTCCTCGGAGGCGTACCGCGTCAGGCCGCCGGCCCTGCTGGCGGCCTGAGCGAGGGCAGGGTGTGTGACCGCCGGGGGACGGTCAGGCACCCTGCAGCTCCCGCAGGTACGAACCGACGTCCACCTGCACCGAGGTGCCGGTGCTGAGCCCGTAGCGGCGGGCGATGCCGCCGAGGTGCTCCTCGATCTCCTTGCGCATGACGTCCGTGCCGGGCAGCACCCGCTCTCCGGTGACCAGCTCGGCCGCCCAGCGGGCCTGCGCCTCCACCAGCCGGGTGATCGAGCCCACCGGCCGGATCAGGCCGAGGAAGAGCAGCCCCGGCCACCCGGGCGCGACGATCCGCCGGTACAGCTCCACCGGCCCCTGCGGGGCGCCCGGCAGCCCGGCGGGCAGGAACGGGAAGGCCATCCGGAAGCCGGTGCAGTAGACCACCGCGTCCGCCTCGGCCGCCGAGCCGTCCGTGAAGTGCACCCGGCCGCCGTCGAAGGAGGCGATCTCGGGCTTCGGCAGCACGGCGCCGTGCCGGATCCGGCTGAGGATCTCGTCCGAGATGGTCACGGCCGAGGCGAAGACCGGGTGGTCCGGCTCGGGCAGGCCGTAGTCCGACATCCGCCCGCGCGCCACCAGCAGGGCGTCCTCGACCCACTTGCGCTGCTCCGCGAGCGGCTTGGCGGTGAACCAGGGTGCGTCGGCGATCAGGTCCACCGAGAGGCCGTAGAGCTGCTTGGGTATGACGTGCAGGCCCCGGCGGACGGAGAGCAGGGTCTGCGCGGCGTGCCGGGAGAGGTCGGCCGCGATGTCCACCCCCGAGGCCCCGAGGCCGACCACCACGACGCGCTGCCCGGCGAAGTCCCGGCCGTCCATGAAGTCCATCGAGTGCAGGATCCGGCCGGTGAAGCCATCGGCGCCCGGCGGCAGTTGCTCCGGCATGGCCGGCTCGTTGTGGTGCCCGGAGGCGGCCACCACGTGGTCGAAGCGGCGCTCCAGCTCGACCCCGTCGGCGCCCCGGCTGGTCACCAGCCAGCGGCCGTCCGGCTCCGGCCGGGCGGCGAGCACCTCGGTGCGCAGCTCCAGGTGGGGGAGCAGCCCGGCCCACTCGGCGAAGGAGCGCAGGTAGGCGGCGATGTCGCTGTGCCGGGGGTAGAGCGGCATGTCGTCGGCCATCGGGTGGTCGGCGAAGCCGGTCAGCTGCTTGGCGCTGTTCAGGTGCAGGGCCTGGTAGGCCGGGCCGCGCTCGCCGGCGCCCGGCATCCGCCAGATCCCGCCGACGTCCGGCGCCTTCTCCAGACAGACGAACTCCACCCCGCGCTGCCGGAGCGCGTGTGCGGCAGCCAGCCCCGACAGACCCGCGCCAATCACGCACACGCTCATGACTTGCCTCCACCGGACGTCCCAAGGATCTTGACGGCTCAGCATAGGCAAGCCACTCGCCGTTGACGAGAGGCCGACAATGCGTCAGCTAGGGTCGGGCTGACGCGCGGTGACGAGGTAGTAGTCGAGGATGCCGCGCTGCCAGGCCTTGCGGAAGTTGCGCGGCCAGGTGTCCGGGGCCCAGAGCCGGCCGAGCCAGGTGTCCCAGCCGGGCCAGACCTGGTCGCCGATCGAGACGGTGCCGACGCCTTCGAGCCCGGCGGCGGCGAACGCCTCGGCGAGGGCCGTGGCCGGGCGGGCGAGGTCCAGGCCGTCGGCGAAGGTGGGCAGCAGCTCGGCGAGTTGGGCGGGCCGCTCGGGTGTGTCGTCGGCGGCGAAGAAGCTGGTGACGGCCACCCGCCCGCCCGGCCGCAGCACCCGGGCGGCCTCGGTGGCGAAGGCGGCCAGGTCGGGGAAGTGCTGGGCCGCCTCCACGCTGATCACCGCATCGAACTCGCTTTTGTCAAACGGCAGTTGCTCGGCCGCGCCCTGGGTGAACCGCAGTTGTGCGGACTCGGTGTGCCGCTCGCGGGCCCGCCGCAGCTGCTCCGGGTGGATGTCCACCCCGGTGACGGCGGCCGGGTCGTACTCGCGCAGCGTGAGCGCACAGCCCATCCCGAGGCCGCAGCCGACCTCGAGGACGCGCGCCTCCTTCGGCAGCTCGGCGGCGTCGAGCACCCGGCGGTACAGGTTCTCCTGGCTGCGGATCCGCTCGGCCTCGCCGAGCGGCTCGGCCAGATCGATCCCGTGCCAGTGGCCGAAGTTGATGAATCCTCCGGCGAAGACCGGCTCCCGGCTCAGATCGGCCGGGCCGTACGTCTCCCGCACCGCCGGGCTGATGGCGTACTCGTCCTGGGGCATGGGACAAGCGTAGGAGCTGACGGGCCCGCGGGTAAGGCGGCACTCGCCGAATGGCGCACTCTCGGTACCGGCTGGACCGGCCCGAGGGGCTCTGGGTTCAGCAGTAGGCGGCGCGGACGCGGTCCAGGTACCGGTCGGGGTCCGGCTGGTCCTGGGCCCCGGGCCGGTGCAGCTCGAGCCGGCCGTCCGGGTGCAGGCGCAGCGTGGTGGTCGCCGCCCGGGGCCCTGTCTCGGCCTGGTGGGGGAGCACCGGCACGGTGGGCGGGAACATCGCCCGGGCCTCGGCGGTGGTCGCGGCCGGCGGGTGGCCGGTGCGGTTGGCGCTGCTGACGTACAGCACCGGGTGCTCGGTGAGCAGCGGCCGTACCGGCTCCCAGCGGGCTCCGAAGAGCAGCGTCCAGCCCCGGTGGGTGGCCGGGGCGAGCCAGGCGGGGAGCGGCCCTTCCAGGGGGAGCAGGAGGGTCACCAACTCCTTGGTGAGCAGCCGGCGGGCCACGGCCGCCGGGGCGGGGGAGAGCTCCAGGACTTGGTCGAGAGTGGCGGGATCGTGGGCCCAGAGCGCGACCGGCTGGGCGGCGGGGCGGCCCTTGGCCGTGTTGACGGCGGCCGGGTCGGTGGCGGCGACCACGTGGGTGAGCGGTGCGGGGTTGGGCAGCACGACGGCGGCTCCGCCGCGCAGGGCGGAGCGGACCTGGGCGGCGGTCACTCCGGTGCTCCGGCGGTGAGGCCGTCCAGGTAGGCGGCGAAGACTTCGTCCTCGACGACGGCCTGGTTGGTGCGGTAGGCGCGGGCCTTCGTCCAGGCCAGCGCGGCCCTGGCCTGGTGTCCGTCCAGCCGGTGGCCGAGGCGGGCGGCGACGGCCGTGACGACGCGCAGGCTCGCCAGCTGGGTGAGGACCACGCTCGGGGTGATCCCCAACAGCCGCTCGGGGTCGAAGGGTTGGAACAGCTCGGGGTGCACGAAGGGGGTGCCGGTCGAGATCGTGCCGACGCCGCTGCCGACGATCGGGGTGGTGACGGCCAGTGGTACGCCGGTCTCCGCCGAGACCATCCCGGCCAGGCGCGGCAGCGCGGTCAGGTCCGGTACGGTCCACCAGGCGGGGGCGTTGGTGCCGAGCAGCCCGGCGGCCCGCACCGGGTCGTGGGCCAGCAGGAAGAGCAGCTGCTCGGTGGCGGCCATACCGCTGCGCTCCGCGAGACCGAGCCAGGAGGAGGCGACCACCCGGACCCCGGCCCGCAGGGCCTCCAGGGTGTTGGCCAGGCCCAGGCCGAGGTCGTTGTGCAGGTGGGAGGCGAGCACCACGTCCGGCCCGGTCTGGATCATGGAGAACAACTCGGACGCCTCGTACGGTAATTGGCCGCCGACGGTGTCCGCGAGGACGATCACGCCCGCGCCGGCGCAGGTGAGCGCGGCCGCGTGCTCGGCCATCAGCTCGTGGTCGGCCCGGGAGGCGTCGGCGAAGCAGACGTCGACGGCCACCCGGTCGTCCAGGTCACGGGCCGCCTTGACCAGGTCGGCGGCTGCCGCAAGCGACTCGCGGGCCGGGCGGTGGGCCATGGTGTGCGCCATCGCCTCGGAGGCCGGCACCACCACCATGACCCGGGCATGTGCGGTGCCCCGCACGCTGGCGACCGCCTGCCGTACGTCCTCCGCCCGGCCCCGGCAGACCGCCGCGACGCTGACCGCGCCCTCGGCCTCCACGGCCACCCGCCGGACGGCCTCGAACTCCTCCCCGCACACGGCGGGGAACCCGGCCGCGAACACCACGTGCCGGGGCCCGTCCGCGCCGAACATCCGCCCCTGCTCCCGAGCGAGCCTGGCCCGGAACCCGGCCGACATCAGCGTCTTGGCCTGCGCACCGTCCCGCGCCGACTCCTCCCACAGCACCACGCGCCCCGCCTGCGCGGACTCCCGGACGACGTCCAACCCGACCTCCCTCGACCGCTGAGGACTCTAGGCGGGCGGCGCGATCTTGGCGAACTCGCTTGCGCGGAAGGGAATCCAGCGGCTATGGGAGCGGCACGGACCGCGCCTGCACCCCGGCGGGCGGGGCGTCGAGGGCCAGCAGCCGCCGGTCCGGGTTCGCGCCGTTGTCCGGGGTGCCGGCGTCGGGGCCCCACCATCGGTGCGGGCCCCGACGCCGCGCTCAGGCCGCCGCCTCCACCGGCACCCGGCCCGGGGCCTCCTGCCGCACCACCCGGCGGCGCCGGGTCGGCAGGCCCATGGTCGGGTTGGCGACGCCCCAGGCCGCGCCCTTGCAGACCAGCTCCTTGTAGCGGGCGGCGAGACGGCCCGTCAGGGCGCGGTCGAGGGCCCGGTCGTCGGCGGTGACGAACTGGATCAGGCCCTCCCGACGGCCCAGCGAGACGCACTGGTTGAAGTAGCGGATCGGCACGCGGGGCACCTTGATCCCGGCCAGCCGGGCGGCGATGGCGTCGGCGGCCTGCCAGGCCATCGGGACGCCCGAGGCGCAGGACATCCGCAGCGGCTTGGCCTCCGGGCCGAGCGCCATCGCCGCGTCGCCCACGGCGTACACGTCCTGGTGGGAGACCGAGCGCATGGTGGCGTCGACCACGATCCGGCCCTGCCCGGTGAGCTCCAGGGTGGTGGCCGCGGCGATCGGGTTGGCGGCGAAGCCGGTGGTCCAGACGGTGACGGCGGCGGGCAGGCTCCGGCCGTCGGCGGTGCGCACGGCCTGGGCCGTCACGCCGTCCACCGCCGCCTGCTCGTGGACGGTGATGCCCAGCCCGTCCAGCACCTTCCGCAGGTGGGTGCGGCCCTTCGCCGAGAGCCAGTCGCCGAGACCGCCGCGTACGGCCAGCGCGACCTCGAGGTCCGGGCGGGCCTCGGCGATCTCGGTCGCGGCCTCCAGGCCGGTCAGGCCGCCGCCGACCACCACCACGTGCTCGCCCGCGCCCAGGGCGGCCAGCCGGTCGCGGAGCCGCAGGGCGCCGGGGCGGCTGGAGACCTCGTACGCGTGCTCGGCGGCGCCGTCCATGCCCCCGTCGTGCCAGCCGCTGCCGAGGGCGTGGACCAGGGTGTCATACGCCAACCGCTCCCGGCCGTCCGCGCCGGTGACCGTCACCGTCTTCCCGTCCACGTCCACGGCGGTGACCCGGGCGAGCTTCAGCTCGACACCCGTGCCCGCGAACATCTCGGCGAACGGCCGGGCCTTGAGCTCCTGGCCGGCGGCGAGCTGGTGCAGCCGCACCCGCTCCACGAAGTCGGGCTCGGGGTTGACGAGGGTGATGGCGACATCGGCCCGGTGCAGCCGCTTGGCGAGGCGGCCGGCCGCGACCGCACCCGTGTAGCCGGCTCCGAGGACGACGATTCGGTGCTGCATGTCCGTGCTCCTGTCTGGGTGGGGCCGCCGTCTCCGGCGTGGTTTCGCACCTTGAACCGGACAGCCCCGCGTTTCCTGACAGGCCTGGCATGTGACCCGCGTCACAGGGTGAGCAGGGGGCCCTCCGGGTGGTCGGTGTCGGCCCACCGCTCGGTCGCGCGGACGAGCTTGTCGGGGTTGACCTGGCTGCGCAGGGCCACGATGCCGTCCGGGGTGACCTCCAGGCAGATGATGCCGACGACCCGGCCGTCCACCAGCGCCACCACGGCCGGCTCCCCGTTGGCGGTCCAGGCGTAGACGCTGGGCACGCCGCCGACATGGGCCCGCTTGGCCGGGGCGGGCTTGAACAGTCCGCGCATGAACGTGGCCACCGCGCGGGCACCCTCGAACGCCTTCGCGCGCGCGGGGACCTTGCCGCCGCCGTCGCCGACCGCGACGGCGTCCTCGGTGAGCAGGCGGATGAGGGGTTCGGTGCGGCCGGTGGTCGCCGCGGCCAGGAACTCCTCCACGATCCGCCGGGCGGCGGCCTCGTCGATCTCGGTCCGGGCCTTGCCGTCCGCCACGTGCTTCTTGGCCCGGTGGTAGAGCTGCTGGGCGGCGGCCTCGGTGAGGTCCAGGATCTCGGCGATCTCCCGGTGCGAGTAGGAGAACGCCTCCCGCAGCACGTACACCGCCCGCTCACCAGGGGAGAGGCGCTCGAGCAGCACCAGCACGGCGTACGACACCGACTCGCGCTGCTCGGCGGTCTCGGCCGGGCCGAGCATCGGGTCACCCGCGAGCAGCGGCTCGGGGAGCCACTGGCCGACGTACGACTCGCGCCGGGCGCGGGCCGAAGTCAGCTGGTTGAGACAGTAGTTGGTGAGCACCTTGGTCAGCCAGGCCTCGGGCACCTCGATCCGCCCGACCTCGGCGGCCTGCCAGCGCAGGAAGGTCTCCTGCACCGCGTCCTCCGCCTCGCTCGACGAGCCGAGCAGCCGGTAGGCGATGGCCTCCAGCCGGGGCCGGGCCGCCTCGAACCGGTCCACGTCACTCATGAGCAGCACCATGCCAGCGATCCTAGGGCGCGGCCGGCCAGAACTGATCGTCAGGAGGCCGACGGCCAGGTCTAGTCTTCCGATCATGGCTTTGACACCTGACGAGTTCTACGACCACGCACGGGCCGCCGCCGACGGTGAGCTCCGGCTCCCGCTGGCCCGGATGACCGGCTGGGACATCAGCCCGTTCGAGGCGGAGGGGCTGCGCGTCTCGCCGCTGCGCCCGCCCGTGCTGCCCGAGCCGCCGCGGCACGGTGAGGACCCGGCGGACTGCGGGATATGCAAGTCCCGCGACGAGGGCCTCTGGTTCACCGACCACTGGCGGCTGGACCGGGTCACGGGCGTAGGGGTCCCGCTGGCGCTGATGCTGTACCCGCGCGACCACTACGACCTCGCCGAGCTGCCCGACGAACTGGCCGCCGAGATGGGCGTGCTGACCACTCACATCGTCCGCCGGATCCAGGCCCTGCCGCACGTCTCCCGGGCCCACGTCTACCGCCTCGGCGACGGCGCCGCCCACCTGCACCTCTGGTTCTTCGCCCGCCCGGCGGGCCAGGTCCAGCTGTTCGGCTCCTGGCTGCCGGTCTGGGACGACCTGCTCCCCGAGTACCCGGCCGAGGTCGCCGAGGCGGATGCGGAAGCCGTCGCCGACGCCCTCGTCACCTCCTACGGCGGCCGCCGCACGGCCGCCTGACCGGCCCTCGGCCCGTCGTCGTCCTCCTGCTGGTGTCCGTTCAGAGCAGGAGGACGACGACGGTGGTCGTGAGCAGCAGGTGGTGGACTCGCCCATGGGGAAGGCGCTGAAATGCATCCGCCACTCCCGGTGGCCATGTCCGTACAGAGGCCGAGGCCCTGCTCGGACGAATACCAAGTTCGCCCGAACGGCCCGCCGATCGGTCAGCCGACGGGCATCTGCAGGTCGTAGTCGCGGAAGTCGACGGCGTACCAGGCGACCAGCTTCGAGGCGACCTTGAACATCTGCTCGTGGACCGGGACGAGCAGCGGGAACTTCTGCTGCACCTCGTAGGCGGGCCGGTACAGCAGCGGCGCCAGTGTGGCCACCGGGGTGTCCAGCGCCGGGTTGGGGCGGATCTCCAGGACGTCGGCCACGTGCGCGTCCATCATCCGGACCATGGAGGCGCCGACGGCCCCGGCGCCGGGGAAGGCCTTCCGGTCCAGCCAGTCCAGCATGTTGCGCGCGAGCTTGACGCCTTCGTCGGAGGAGCTCCGGTGGTTGGCGGCGGCGTCCGCCAGCACCTGGTTGGCCTGGTCGAGGGTACGGGGGTTGTACCTGTCCTGGATCCCGAGCAGCCGGCCGCCGACCCGGATCATCGCCAGCAGCTCGTCGATCTGCCGGGGATCGGGGCGGAAGCCGAATTTGGCCGCCAGCTGGACGTTGTAGGCACCCACGTACATGAGCTCCTCGACCTCCAGCCGCTGGCTGATCGGCATACCGTCCCGCGCCTGGTTCCAGCCGTGCGCCAGGCCCGTCTGCCGGGCCGCCGCATGCACCAGGCGCAGCTTGACCATGGTGACCAGGGCGTTGCCCGACGGCTCCCAGTTGCCGCCGTCGAGGCCGTCCCAGAGGGTGTTCATGGTGCGGGAGAAACGTCGGCCGATGTCCATCACGAGGTCGTACTTGGCGTACCAGACCGACTTGGCCAGCAGCGGGTCGGCCAGGGCGGCGAAGAGGCCGCCGAAGGCCTCGGTCACGGTGATGGCCTCCATGTTGGCCTGGAGGAGCTTGCCCGAGTCTCCGTTCTTGACCCGGTCGATGGCCGCCCGCTCCTCCGCCGCCAGGACGGCGTTGCGCCGCAGGAAGTCGTGCAGCACCGAGGGCGCGGCGTCCGGGACGGGCTGGTCGTTGCGGGTCCAGTCGTGGAAGACCTGGTTGGCCAGCGGCAGCTGACCGGCGCTCACCAGCTCCTTGACGACCTCGTCGGCCTCGGGGTCGCCCTCCTGCGCTGCCCGGCCCGTCGGCAGCTCCCAGTCCGGCCCCGGACCGGCGGTGGGGCTCTGGGCTGCGGCGCGGGTGGTGGCGGGCAGGCCGACGGCCGCGCCGGTGGCGAGAGCGGCCGCGGCGAGGGCGGTACGCCTGGTGACAGAGTGATCCATGGGCCCCATGGTGCGTACCCGACCCCCGGCAGCCGGGCAGGCCACGCGAGGGTCACCCGGAATGGTGACCGAGCGTCACCTGATCGTGAACCTCCGCCCGTGGTACGGGCCTTGGCAGCAACAGCGGGGTCGCCAGGATCAGCAGTCCCGCGACCGTCAGGGTGGTGCGCGGGCCGGTGGCGGCGGCGAGCAGGCCGGCCAGGGCGGTGAGAGCGGCGATGGCGGCCTGCTGGCCGACCGACCAGGCCGTGAGGGTGCGGGCGAGCAGGTGGGCGGGGGTGCGCTCGAGCCGGTGGGTGGCGAGCACCGGGGTGAACAGGCTCATGTTGACGATGATCGCCAGCTCGACGGCCATCACCGTGACCAGGCCGAGGGGGCCGGGCGGGGTGAAGGCCAGCCCGACGAGCCAGACGGCGCGCAGCGTGCCGGCCACCCGGAAGACCCGGTCGCGCCCGTAGCGGGCCACCATCCGCGGGGCCAGCCGGGAGCCGGCCAGTCCGCCGAGGCAGGGGGCGGCGAAGGCGAGGCCGTACTGCCAGGGGGCGAAGTGGAGCCCGCGCAGCAGCAGGACGGCGAGCACCGGCTCGGTGGCCATGATCAGGCCGGAGACGAGCAGGTTGTTGAGGTAGAGCCCGCGCAGGCCGCGGTCACCCAGGATGTGCCGCCAACCGTCGAGCACTCCGCCCGCCCGGGCACCTTGACGCTCGGGCGACTCCTCCGGCTGCCGGATCATGGCGACCCCGAGCGCCGAGAGCAGGTAGCTGAGCGCATCGGCCAGCACGGTGGTGACCGGCCCGAGCAGGCCGATGGCCGCCCCGCCCAGCGGCGGGCCGAGTGCGATGGAGCTCCAGGTGGTCGACTCGAAGCGGGAGTTGGCCACCAGCAGCTGCTCCGGCCGGACCAGTGCCTTCAGGTGCGCGCCGCTCGCCGCGCCGAAGGCGATCCGGGCGGCGGCCAGCACGGCCGAGACCGCCAGCAGTTGGCCGAAGGTGAGCCGGCCCAGCGCGTAGGCCACCGGGACGGTGGTCAGGGCGGCGAACCGGGCCAGATCCATCCCGATCATGACCGGCCGCTTGCGCCGGAACTCCACCCACGGCGCGAGCGGGACCGCCACCAGCGCACCCACCGCCGGCCCCACCGCCGACAGCGCCGACACCTCGACGGGGCCCGCGTGCAGCACCAGCACGGCGATCAGCGGCAGCGCCCCGAACCCCAGCCCGGAGCCGTACGCACTCACCGCGTACGCCGCCCACAGCCACCCGAACTGCCGCCCCAGCCTCATCCCTGCTCCCTGTCCGGTACAACCGACAAGCGACAAGAGACATCAAATCGAGCGCGACAGTCCCGGATCAAACAACCATCCACCCGCTACGAAACAACCAGTGGTTGTTCCTCTACGGTGTCCCGCATGGATCTCGACACCGTCCGGACCTTCGTCGCCGCCGCCGACGCGGGCCAGTTCCAGGAAGCTGCCACCGAGCTGGCGGTCACCCAGCAGGCCGTCTCCAAGCGCATCGCCGCGCTGGAGCGCGTCCTCGGCGTCCGGCTCTTCACCCGCACCCCGCGCGGGGCCGAGCTCACCATCGACGGGCAGGCCTTCCTGCCGCATGCCCGCGAGCTGCTGCGCGCGGCCGACCGCGCCACCGCCGCCGTCCGCCCCGGCAGCCGGCCGCTGCGGGTCGACGTGCTCACCTCGCGCAGCGCGCAGTCGGGCCTGGTGCGCGGTTTCCACCGTGCGCACCCCGAGGTCGAGCTCGACGTGGTGAAGCTGTTCGACCTCGATGCCGCCGTGGCCGCCGTCCGGGCCGGCACGGTCGACGCCACCTTCCGGGCCGTCACCGCCCCCGGGCGGCCGCTGCCCGAGGACATCGAAGCCGTACGCATCCTCGACGAGCCACTCCAGCTCTTCACCGGTCCGGGCCACGCCCTGGCGGACGCCAAGTCGGTGACCCTCACCGAACTGGCCGGCCACCGGATCTGGATGCCGGGCCTGACCCCGGGCACCGAGTGGACCGCCTACTACGACGAACTGGCCGCCGAGTTCGGCCTCACCATCGAGGCCACCGGCCCCGACTTCGGCGCCGACGCCCTGCTCGACACCATCGCCGACACCCCCGCCCTGGCCACCTTCATGAGCGAGTACACCAGCCTGGTCTGGCCCGCCGCCCACGACCTGCGCCGCATCCCCGTCACCACCCCGACCCCCGTCTACCCGCACTCCCTCCTCCACCACCGCACCAACCCCCACCCCGCCCTGGCCACCCTCCTCACCCACCTCACCACCACCGCCCCCCGCCACGACGACGCCACCACCTGGATCCCCACCTGGGCCCGCTGAAACGCCGGAGAGCCGCAGGTCAGCGACCTGCGGCTCTCCGACGTACAGCGGTCAGATCCCGGCGGCCGCCGCGAGGTCGGTCTTGATCCGGGCGAGCAGGGCCGCGGCCGCCGCGCGGGTGTCCGCGAGGTCGGCGGCGGTGGCGACCGGGAGGACGACCTCGAGGTAGCACTTGAGCTTGGGCTCGGTGCCGGAGGGGCGGACGACGATGCGGGCGGATCGGACCGCCTCGCCGGCCAGGTAGTAGCGCAGGCCGTCGGTGGGCGGCAGGTCCGCCGAGCCGGCGGTGAGGTCGTCGGCCTGGGTGACGCGCAGGCCGGCCAGGGTGGTCGGCGGCTGCTCGCGCAGGCGCTGCATGGCGTCGGAGATGAGGGAGAGGTCCTCGACGCGGGCGGAGAGCTGGTCGGTCGCGTGCAGGCCGTGCTCGAGGGCGAGGTCGTCCAGGAGGTCGGTCAGGGTGCGGCCGCTCAGCTTGAGGATGGCCGCCAGTTCGGCGACCAGGAGGGCGGCGGTGATGCCGTCCTTGTCCTGCACGCCGCCCGGGTCGACGCAGTAGCCGAGCGCCTCCTCGTAGCCGTACCGCAGGCCCTGGGCGCGGGCGATCCACTTGAAGCCGGTGAGCGTCTCCGCGTAGCCGAGCCCGGCCGCGGCGGCGATCCGGCCCAGCAGGGTGGAGGAGACGATGGTGGTGGCGAAGGTGCCGTGCGCCCGCTTGGCGACCAGCGCCGAACCGAGCAGCGCGCCCACGTCGTCACCGCGCAGCATCCGCCAGCCGCCGGGGGCGGCGGCGTCCGGCACGGCCACGGCGCAGCGGTCGGCGTCCGGGTCGTTGGCGATCACGATGTCCGGCCCGACGGAGGCGGCGGTGCGGAACGCGAGGTCCATCGCGCCCGGCTCCTCCGGGTTCGGGAAGGCCACGGTCGGGAAGTCCGGGTCCGGCTCGGCCTGCTCGGTGACGACGGTCGGCGCGGGGAAGCCGGCCTGCTTGAACGCGGCCACCAGCACGTCCCGGCCGACGCCGTGCATCGGCGTGTAGACCACGTCCAGCTCGCGCGGGCCGGCCGGGTCGACCACGGTGACGGCCCGGTCCAGGTAGGCCTCGACCACGTCGTCGCCCAGCACCTCCCAGCCCTCCGTGGCCAGCGGCACCTCGGCCAGCTCGCCGATCGCGTCGATCTCGGCGGCGATCCCGGCATCGGCGGGCGGCACGATCTGCGAGCCGTCGCCCAGGTAGACCTTGTAGCCGTTGTCCTGCGGCGGGTTGTGACTGGCCGTCACGGTGACCCCGGCGGCCGCTCCCAGGTGGCGGATCGCGAAGGCCAGTACGGGCGTGGGCAGCGGGCGCGGCAGCAGCGCGGCGCGCAGCCCGGCGCCGACCATCACGGCGGCGGTGTCCCGGGCGAAGTCGTACGACTTGTGGCGCGCGTCGTAGCCGATCACCACCAGGTCGCCCAGCTGCTCGCGCTTGAGGTACGCGGCGAGCCCGGCGGCGGCCCGGATCACCACGGCCCGGTTCATCCGCATCGGCCCGGCCCCCAGCTCACCCCGGAGCCCGGCCGTTCCGAACTGCAGCCGCCCGCCGAAGCGCTCGGCCAGCCGGGACCACGCGATCCGGTCCTCCGCCTCCGCCTCGGGCCCCTCGGCGGCGGCCAGCAGATCCGCCAGCTCCGCCCTGGTCTGCGGATCCGGGTCCTCGGCCAGCCAGGCCCGCGCCCGGGCGAGGAGGTCAGTGGTGGAAGCCTGCGCCATTAGCTACTCCAGTCAGTTGCACTACCAAGGGGCGCGAGGCCCCTTTGAATTAACTGCGCGCGCGACCAGCCCACCACGTACGTAGGCGGTTGCGCGCGCCGTTCCTCGCGCCCCTGCTGTGGTTGCTCTAAAGCAGTGTCAGATCCGTTCGAGAACCTTCGCGAGCAACGCGCCCATCCGCTCGGCGCTGGCCTTGCCGGCCTCGAGCACCTCTTCGTGGTTGAGCGGCTCCCCGGTCATACCGGCGGCCAGGTTGGTGACCAGCGAGATCCCGAGCACCTCGGCCCCGGCCTCACGGGCGGCGATCGCCTCGAGCGTGGTCGACATGCCGACCAGCTCGCCGCCGATCACCCGGGCCATGTTGACCTCGGCCGGGGTCTCGTAGTGCGGGCCGCGGAACTGGACGTAGACGGCCTCGTCGAGGGTGGGGTCGACCTCGCGGCAGAGCTGGCGCAGCCGCGGCGAGTACAGGTCGGTGAGGTCGACGAAGTTCGCGCCGACGATCGGGGAGTCCGCCGTCAGGTTGATGTGGTCGCTGATCAGGACCGGCTGGCCGGGCTTCCAGCCCTGGCGCAGACCGCCGCAGCCGTTGGTCAGCACGATGGTCTCGCAGCCCGCGGCGGCGGCGGTGCGGACACCGTGGACCACGGTCGCGACGCCGTAGCCCTCGTAGTAGTGGTTGCGGCCGAGGAAGATCAGCGCGCGCTTGTCGCCGATCCGGACGGACCGGATCTTGCCCGAGTGGCCCGCGACGGCCGGGGCCGGGAAGCCGGGCAGCTCGGTCACGGGGAACTCGGCGATGGTCTCGCCGAGCGCGTCGGCGGCCGGCACCCAGCCGGAGCCCATCACCAGGGCGACGTCGTGGCGCTCGGCGCCGGTCAGCTCGCGCAGGCGGGCGGCGGCGGCCTGGGCGGCGGCGTAGGGGTCGGTGGAGACGACCGACTGAGGAGTTGCGTTCACACCGCCGAGGATAGACGGGAATCGCCTACGCGCGTAGAACAAACCGCCCTAACTACGCGAGATCGTTACCCGGATGACCCAAAACCACAGGGCGGGGCCGGTTTCCGGCCCCCGAATTCGTAGGTCTCCACCTGGCGCAGACCGCGATCAGCAGGGTCGGCGGCGCAGATCGAGCACGTAGTCGTGCGGCGCGCCCGCGCTCTCCGCCGCGTCGGCGATCAGGCCGAGGTAGCGCGCGGCGGGCAGGCCGCCCTCGTAGTCGTTGAGCACGTACGTCCAGACCGGGATGTCGCCGTCCAGGGTGTGCGCCCGCAGCTTGATCTTGCGGTAGATGCCGAGCTGGACGCCCTCCCAGCGGTCCAGGCCGTCCTCGTCCATCGGCGCCACGTCGTAGAGCGAGACGAAGACCTGATCCTTCTCGTCCTCGACCACGGTCGCGAGCGAGCCCTCCCAGCCGAGGTGCTCACCCCCGAAGGTCAGCCGCCAGCCGTCCAGCCAGCCGGTCCCGCGCAGGGGTGAGTGCGGGGCCCGCCGGCTCATCTGCCGGGCGTCGAGATTCGTGGCGTACGCGGCGTAGAGGGGCATGGGCGTCAGCCTACGGGAGAGTGGGGCGCCGATGGCCGCCGGGAGTGTTCAGCGTCACATCCCGGGCGATTCCGCACGCTCACCGTCAGGTTGGGCTGGAGGCTCGGACAAAGGCCAGCCCCCGGCGTGGCGGCGCTCCCGGCGTGCGGGACAATGGTGCACGTGACTCGGATCGTGATCATCGGTGGCGGCCCCGGCGGATACGAGGCGGCGCTCGTCGCCGCCCAGCTCGGGGCGGAGGTGACCGTTGTCGACCGCGACGGTCTGGGTGGATCGGCGGTGCTGACGGACTGCGTGCCGTCCAAGACCCTGATCGCGACCGCGGAGGTGATGACCACCTTCGACAGCTCGCACGAGGAGCTCGGCATCATCGTCGCCGACGGCGAGGGCGACTCCGCCTCGGTGATCGGTGTCGACCTCGGCAAGGTCAACCGACGCGTCAAGCGCCTGGCGATCGCCCAGTCCCACGACATCACCCAGGCCGTCACCCGGGCCGGCATCACCATCCTGCGCGGCAAGGGCCGCCTCGGGACGGGCGGCCAGGCCGTGGACGGCTCCCGCGAGGTGATCGTGGAGGCGGCCGACGGCACCACCGAGTCGCTGCGTGCCGACGCCGTCCTGATCGCCACCGGCGCCCACCCGCGCGAGCTGCCCGACGCCCAGCCGGACGGCGAGCGCATCCTCACCTGGACCCAGGTCTACGACCTGGACGAGCTGCCCCGCGAGCTGATCGTGGTCGGCTCGGGTGTCACCGGCGCCGAGTTCGCCGGCGCGTACCAGGCGCTCGGCTCGAAGGTCACCCTGGTCTCCTCGCGCGACCGCGTGCTCCCGGGCGAGGACCCGGACGCCGCCGAGGTGCTCGAGGAGGTCTTCCGCCGCCGCGGCATGAACGTCATGAGCCGCACCCGGGCCGAGGGCGCCAAGCGCGTCGGCGACCGGGTCGAGGTCACCCTCGGCGACGGCCAGGTCATCACCGGCACCCACTGCCTGATGGCCGTCGGCTCGATCCCCAACACCGCCGAGATGGGCCTGGAGGAGGCCGGGGTCAAGCTCAACGACTGGGGTCAGATCCAGGTCGACCGGGTCTCCCGCACCTCCGCCCCCGGCGTCTACGCGGCCGGTGACTGCACGGGCGTCTTCATGCTCGCCTCGGTCGCCGCCATGCAGGGCCGGATCGCGATGTACCACGCGCTCGGCGACGCGGTGCAGCCGCTCAACCTCAAGACCGTCTCCTCCAACGTCTTCACCGATCCGGAGATCGCCACCGTCGGGTACACCGCGGCCGACATCTCCTGCGGGAAGATGGACGCCGTCGAGGTGAAGCTGCCGCTGCGCGGCAATCCGCGGGCCAAGATGCAGGGCATCCGGGACGGCTTCGTGAAGCTGTTCTGCCGCCCCGGCACCGGCATCGTGGTCGGCGGCGTGGTCGTCGCCCCGCGCGCGAGCGAACTCATCCATTCGATCTCGCTCGCCGTGGACAACAACTTGACGGTCGAACAGGTGGCCAGCGCCTTCACCGTGTACCCGTCGGTCTCCGGCTCCACCGCCGAGGCGGCCCGCCAGCTGCACATCCGCAAGCGCGAGGATGCCGACTCCTGAGCTGCGGAAGCGAGTTGGGGCGGTCGCCGACGGCGGCCGCCCTTGCCGTTCCCGGTCGTGATCACCTGGGTGGCCCAGCGCCCCGCCGATGACCGACGGCGCGTATTGTACGGTCGCACGCTGGTCCGAGGTGAGCAATTCCCGTTACCAGCTGCAAACGCCTGAAAGCAGACGGTCATTCAGGTTACCGTCGGTTCTGTGTTTGCAGCAGAACGTCGCCAGTTGATCCTCGAAATGGTGCGCGCCAACGGAGCCGTGTCGCTCCGGGAACTGGCCCGCGTCGTCCAGACCTCCGAAGTCACCGTACGCCGAGACGTCCGGGCGCTGGAGGCCGAAGGGCTGCTCGACCGCCGTCACGGCGGGGCGGTGCTCCCCGGCGGCTTCAGCCGGGAGCCGGGGTACCCGCAGAAGACCCACCTCGCCGCCGCCGAGAAGAGCGCCATCGCCGATCTCGCCGCCGGTCTGGTCGAGGAGGGCGACGCCGTCGTGGTCGGCGCCGGGACGACCACCCAGGAGCTGGCCCGCCGGCTGGCCCGGATCCCCGGGCTCACCGTCGTGACCAACTCCCTGCTGGTCGCGCAGGCGCTGGCGCACGCGAACCGGGTCGAGGTGGTGATGACCGGGGGCACCCTGCGCGGGTCCAACTACGCGCTGGTCGGCAGCGGGGCGGAGCAGTCGCTGCAGGGCCTGCGGGTCACCAAGGCGTTCGTCTCCGGCAGCGGGCTCACCGCCGACCGCGGGCTCTCGACCACCAACATGCTCTCCGCGAGCGTGGACCGGGCACTGGTGCAGTCGGCCTCCGAGGTCATCGTCCTCGCCGACCACACCAAGCTCGGCGCGGACACCATGTTCCAGACCGTGCCCACCGAGGGGATCACGCGGCTCGTCACCGACGAGCACGCGGCCGCCGAGGATCCGACGGCCCGTGAGCTCGACCTGCTCGCCGACTGCGGCGTCCAGATCGCCGTGGCCTCCCTCGGCCTCCCCGCCGAGCCCCCCGTCCACCACCCGACCCCGGCCCCCCAGCGCCGCCCCGCCCCGCCCCTCCCGGGCCAGCGCAGAGCGGCGCTTCCCGAGCGGGTGCGGTGACCCTGGCCGGGTCAGGCCAGGGAGATGCAGTAGGCGTACGGGGTGATCGGGAAGGTCGCTGCGGTCGAGGTGTCCTGCTGGTACGAGACCTGCCACGAGTTCGTGGCGAGATCGGCCTGGCTCTGCCAGAACCAGTAGTCCGGGAGCTTGGCCGGGTCGGTCCGGGAGCCGTGGGAGAACCCGCCCCCGACGACAGTGGTGCCCGCCGGGCACGTCGCGGTCGCGGTCACCTTGCCGTCCTTCGTGCTCGGGAGAGTGACCGCGGTGCCTGTCACCTCCTGGACCCTCAAGTTCTTGGCCGGGCCGGGATCCCCCTTCGGGCCGGTGGGCCCGGCTGCACCGGCGGCTCCGGTCGCGCCCTGCGGCCCGGCCGCACCGGCCGGCCCGGTCGCGCCCTGCGGGCCGGTCACCCCGGTCGCCCCTTGCAGTCCGGTGGCACCCTTCGGCCCCGTGGGCCCGGTAGCACCGGTATCACCCTTGGGGCCCTGCGGACCGACGATGCCCTCGACGCCCTGCTCACCCTTGGAGCCCTGCGGGCCGGTTGCGCCCGTCGCCCCCTGCGGTCCCTGAGCGCCGGTCGCGCCCGTGGCACCTGCTGCGCCTGCCGCTCCGGTCGCCCCCGTCGCGCCCTGCGGTCCTTGGGCGCCGGTGGCTCCCGTGGCACCGGCTACGCCTTGCGGCCCTTGCACTCCGGTCGCGCCGGTTGCTCCTTGAGGACCTGCCGCTCCGGTCGCCCCCGTTGCCCCGGCTTCACCCTGGGGCCCCTGGGCTCCGGTTGCTCCAGTGGCGCCCGTCGCACCCGTGGCACCCGTCGCGCCTTGTGCACCCTGCGGGCCGGTGGCCCCGGCTTCACCCTGCGGTCCTTGGGCACCGGTGGCTCCCGTGGCACCGGCTACGCCTTGCGGCCCTTGCACTCCGGTGGCGCCGGTCGCTCCCTGAGGACCTGCCGCTCCGGTCGCCCCCGTTGCCCCGGCTTCACCCTGCGGCCCCTGGGCTCCGGTTGCTCCAGTGGCGCCCGTCGCACCCGTGGCACCCGTCGCGCCTTGTGCACCCTGCGGGCCGGTGGCCCCTGCCGCCCCCTGCGGTCCTTGGGCGCCGGTGGCTCCCGTGGCACCGGCTACGCCTTGCGGCCCTTGCACTCCGGTCGCGCCCGTTGCTCCTTGGAGGCCCTGCGCCCCCGTGGCTCCCTGCACCCCCGTCGCCCCCGTCTCACCCTTCGGCCCCTGCGCTCCCGCAGGGCCGGCCTCGCCCTGCGGGCCTTGCGGCCCCTGCTGGCCGGCGGGGCCGGCCGGGCCCGTGGTGGCTCGGGAGCCCCAGCCGTCCGCGTCCTCGCAGAACCGGACCGGGGCGGAATTCCGTACGAACCGCGCGCTCATCCAGCCGTCGCGATTGGCGAGCCGGTACCAGAGGTCATTGCCGTTCACGTTCTCGCCGTGGACTTTGCAGGCGAGCCGCACCTTCGCCCCGGTGGCGTACGAGCCGATCGTCGCCGACCTGGTGGTCGGCTTCGCCCGTACCATCTGCCCGATGCGCGAAGTCACTGTGCCACCAGCGGTGCTGGGTGAGGATTGGGCGATGGGGGACATGGTCACCGAAGCCGCCACACCCACTGCGATTGTCGTAATAATTGCTTTCTTGGTGACGGCCACCATGCTCACTCCTCGCTCCGGAGAACAGTTCAGCGAGAGTTGAACATTTCTTCCGATGAGCAGGGTGGCGGCACACCCGGCCGGTACGCCGCATAGCGAATTCGGTCTAACCGAGTACGACGAAAGCAAAAGCGCGGGGAACCGCGCAGCGGAATCATCCGCCGCACAATTCCCCGCGCCCGTCGCGGGTGACCGGAGGTCAGTCCTTGATCTCACACAGGGCCGCGCCGCTGCTCACGCTGCCGCCGACCTCGGCCTTGAGGCCGACGATGGTGCCGGCCTTGTGGGCGTTGAGGGGCTGCTCCATCTTCATCGCCTCGAGGACCACGATCAGCTCGCCCTCGGCGACGACCTGACCCTCCTCGACGGCGACCTTGACGATGGTGCCCTGCATCGGCGAGGCCAGCGTGTCACCGGAGACGGCCGAACCGGCCTTCTTCGCACCGACGCGCCGCTTCGCCTTGGCCCCGGCACCCGCCGCGGCCGGAGCCGCCGTGCCGACACCCAGCGAGGAGGGCAGCGAGACCTCGATCCGCTTGCCGCCGACCTCGACCACGACGGTCTCGCGCTGGTCGGCCTCCTCGGCCTCGCCACCCACCCCGGAGAACGCGGGGATGGTGTTGTTGAACTCGGTCTCGATCCACCGGGTGTAGACCGTGAACGGGCCCTCGCCGCCGTGCACCTCGGGCGCGAACGCCGGGTCGGTGACGACCGCCTGGTGGAACGGGATGGCGGTGGCCATACCCTCGACCTTGAACTCCGAGAGCGCACGGGCCGCGCGCTGCAGCGCCTGCTTGCGCGAGGAGCCGGTGACGATCAGCTTGGCCAGGAGCGAGTCCCAGGCCGGGCCGATGACCGAGCCGGACTCGACGCCCGCGTCCAGGCGGACACCCGGGCCCGACGGCGGGGCGAAGAGGGTCACGGTGCCGGGGGCGGGCAGGAAGTTCCGGCCCGGGTCCTCGCCGTTGATGCGGAACTCGATCGAGTGACCGCGCACCTCGGGGTCGTCGTACCCGAGCGCCTCGCCGTCGGCGATCCGGAACATCTCGCGGACCAGGTCGATCCCGGTGACCTCCTCGGAGACCGGGTGCTCGACCTGCAGCCGGGTGTTGACCTCCAGGAAGGAGATCAGCCCGTCCTGGGAGACCAGGAACTCGCAGGTGCCGGCGCCAACGTAGCCCGCCTCGCGCAGGATCGCCTTGGAGGCGCGGTACAGCTCCGCGTTCTGCTCGTCGGTGAGGAACGGCGCGGGCGCCTCCTCGACCAGCTTCTGGTGGCGGCGCTGCAGCGAGCAGTCACGGGTGGAGACGATGACGACGTTGCCGTGCTGGTCGGCGAGGCACTGGGTCTCGACGTGGCGCGGGTTGTCCAGGTACTGCTCGACGAAGCACTCGCCCCGGCCGAAGGCGGCGACGGCCTCGCGGACGGCCGACTCGTACAGCTCGGGGATCTCCTCCAGGGTGCGGGCGACCTTGAGGCCGCGACCGCCACCGCCGAAGGCCGCCTTGATGGCGACCGGCAGGCCGTGCTCGGTGGCGAAGGCGACGACCTCGTCGGCGCCCTGCACCGGGTCGGGCGTGCCGGCGACCAGCGGGGCGCCGGCGCGCTGGGCGACGTGCCGCGCGGTGACCTTGTCACCGAGGTCGCGGATGGCCTGCGGCGGCGGGCCGATCCAGGTCAGGCCCGCGTCGATGACGGCCTGGGCGAAGTCGGCGTTCTCGGAGAGGAAGCCGTAGCCGGGGTGGACGGCGTCCGCACCCGAGTCGGCGGCTGCCTTCAGCACCTTGGCGATGTCCAGGTAGCTGGTGCCGGGGGTGTCGCCGCCGAGCGCGTACGCCTCGTCGGCCGCGCGGACGTGCAGCGCATCCCGGTCCGGCTCGGCGTAGACGGCGACGCTGGCGATACCGGCATCCGAGCAGGCCCGGGCGACGCGGACGGCGATTTCTCCGCGGTTGGCGATGAGCACCTTGCGCACTGTGGCTCCCTTCTTGAACCTCGTGAAGTCTAGGGATTACGGGGTCTTACCGGCGAGTAGCCCCAGGTGGTGAGCTTGCCCACACGGAGCGTGACGCGAATTCGTGATCACCTGAGCACGGAGTGAGACACTCCGCTGGTAGAAACGCTACGCGCGCCGCTGGTCAACGGCTGTGGGCGGGCTTGCGCGGCCCGCCGCGGGTCGTGGCCTTCGCCACACGGGCGCTCTCGGGGGGCGGTTCACGCCGCCACCGCCGCCGGGCGGGCGGTCGCCTCGGCGGTGACGTCCGCGGCCACCTCGACCACGTCCGGCCCGTACGCGCCGGGGTTGACCACGCTCAGGACCAGCGCGAACGTCCCGTTGCGGCCGTACTGACGGGCCAGCCGGCGGTGGTTGGCGGTCAGGAACCGGACGGCGGCGTGGTTGGAGACGGCGGTCTGGCCGGCGATCAGGAAGACCGGGCTGTCGCCGCCCTCGTGCAGCCGGGCCAGCAAGGCGTAGGTCTGTCCGCCGGGCCGCTCGGGCGTGCCCGAGGTGTGGCGGTAGTCGTGGTCGCCGACGGTGATGGCCAGCTCGGAGCCGGGGCCCGTCCAGTCGGCGAAGGATATGCCCGGCAGCCAGGAGGCGAGGTGTGCGGCCGTCCGCCGGTTGCTGCCCGGGCCGCCGACGCAGAACTCGGCCTTGCGGCCGAGGCCCTGGCGCACCTCGTCGTGGGCGACGATCTCGGCCCGGGCGTTGCACTCCTTGACCAGGGCGGCCAGTTCGAGCAGTGCGTACACGTCGTTGCGCTCCACGCTGCTGGAACTCACGGCACTGGCATGCCGGTTCACCACCAGCAGGCACTCGGCGCCGCCGGGCATGCCGAAGAACTCCCGGATCCGGCCGAGCCGTTGGCGGCGGCGGCCGGTCTGGGCCAGCCAGCCGAGCGTGGCGCTGATGGCGCTGGCGACCAGTCCGAGCAGGACGTTGAGCACGATGTCGGCCATCCCCGCTCCTCTTCCCGGCTCCAGGCGGCGGGCGCCAGCCTATCGGTGCACCTGGGTGCCCGAGGTGGATCGGGACAACAGATGTACGGCCGTGGATCTGTCCGGATCGACAGCGACAGGCGGCCCGCCCCAGGTCGAATTGTGATGGTCTGGACCATTGACGGCTACCCCTGGAGCTCCCCTATCGTGCTGCGCACACAACGGGGGAGTTGATCTCATGCGGGTACGTGTCGGACCGGTGCTGGGCGCGGTGGCGGTGGTGGTGGTGGGCCTGCTGGCCGGCTGCTCGAGCGGGGGCGGCGCGAAGGCGGCGCCGAGCCCCACGAAGACGGCGGACACCTACGGCTGCCTGTCACAGGCCCAGGCCGACCGGGGCTCGTTCGGGCTGCCGAGCAACGGCGTGAAGCGGGACGCCTACTTCCAGGACTCCGACGCGGGGCACGCCAGGGCCGCCGTGGTGTTCTCGCACCAGAACGGGGGCTCGCTCTGCGACTGGTACCCCTACCTGGCCGAGTTCACCAAGGCCGGGTACGCGGTGCTGCCGTTCAGCTCCCAGGGGGAGGTGCCGGAGGACATCGCGGCGGCCGAGGACTACCTCAAGGCCAAGGGCGTCACCTCCGTCGCCCTGGTCGGCGCCTCCAAGGGCGGCACCGCCTCCCTGGTGGCCGGTGCCCACCCGGGCTCCCTGCCGGTGCCCGCCGTGGTCTCGCTCAGCGGGCCCGAGCAGTTCGGGGACTTCGACGGCGTCAAGGCGGTGACGGCCTCCAAGGCGGCGGAGTTCTTCGCCGCCGAGGAGAACGACCAGCCGTTCGCCGACAACGCCGCCTCCCTGCACAGGCAGGCCGTGAGCCCGGCGAAGCAGCTCAAGATCTACCCCGGCGTCCACCACGGCGCGCCGCTCCTGCAGGACGGCGCCCTGCCGGACGTGCTGGCCTTCCTGGCGAAGTACGTCCCGGCCGCCGGGTAGTTGTCCGCAGGCGTACGCTGCTTCGCATGAATTCAGGTGGAGTTGACGGAGAGCCGTCCAAACGTACCGCGAGACCGGCCAGGGTGGGTCTGCCTGGGAGACCGGACCACATCTTAGCGCCCACGGCACGGGAGTGGGGCGCGACGGCCTGGCCGGTGGTGCTGCTGATCGCGGCAGGAACCGCGGGCGCGATTTCCATGGGTGGTGTCGCTCCGCTGGTCCTGATCGGCCTCGTCGACGCGTGCCTGATCCTGCTCGTGATGGCCGGCCGGTATGCGGGAGTGGCCGTCGGGCAGGCCGGCCTGAGCACCCGCAGGGGCCCGCAGGGGTGGAAGACCTGGGCCTGGAGCGAGATCGCCGACATCGAGGTCAGGACCTACGACTACGAGGACATGTTCGGTGGCCGACTGGTGCGGATGACCTTCCTGCGGCACCTACGCCACCTGGGCAGCGGTCTGTGCGTCCGGGTCACCCCCGTGCGGGGCCGCCGGTTCTACCTGCCGGTCCTCGGCAGCTCCATGGTGCGGCCGGACCCCGGCTTCGACACCAAGTGCGACCAGCTCATGGACACCTGGGAGCGCTACGCCTGAGGCTGCGCCCAGAGGTCGGTGATCCGGATGTCCAGATCGGCCAGCAGACGGCGCAGCAGCGGGAGCGAGAGGCCGATGACGTTGCCCGGGTCGCCGTCGATGCCGTCGACGAAGGGGGCCGAGCGGCCGTCCAGGGTGAAGGCGCCCGCGACGTGGAGGGGCTCGCCGGAGGCGACGTAGGCGGCGATCTCCGCCTCGTCCGGGGTGCCGAAGCGGACGGTGGTCGAGGCGGTGGCGGAGGCCTGCTTGCCGGTGGCGGTGTCGATCACGCAGTGGCCGGTCCGCAGTACGCCGTCCCGGCCGCGCATGGCCAGCCACCGGGCGGTGGCCTCGGCGGCGTCGGCCGGCTTGCCGAGTGCCTGCCCGTCGAGCTCCAGCACGGAGTCGCACCCGATCACCAGCTCACCGCCGGTGAGCTGGTCCGCGACGACCTTCGCCTTGGCCTCGGCCAGCACCAGCGCCAGCTCCCCGGGCGTGTCGGCGCTCAGCGCGTCCTCGTCCACCCCGCTCACCCGGACCACGGGGTCCAGCCCCGCCTGCCGGAGCAGCCCGAGGCGGGCGGGGGACTGGGAGGCGAGGACGAGCACGCGGGAAGTCATACCGAGGAGGGTAGCGAGTCGGGGGTGCGGGGAACTGCGCGAGGCGGTAGGCCGCAGGTCCTGCATGGTTGGCAGCGCTGTTCCCCGCGCCCCCGGGAAATCACCGCCAGGCGGCCCAGCCGGCGGTGCGCCAGGCGTTGGGGCCCGCCATCGGGGTGAGGCGAAGGCGGCGGGCCTGGTCGTCCCAGGGGTTGGCCGGGCCGTCACCGCGACCGGCCGCGGCGGCGGCCTCTGCGGCGGCGGCCCGGGCTGAGACCACCGCCAGGACGGTGGCCAGCTCCTCGGGGGTCGGCTGCCCGTGCAGCACTTGGATGGGAGGCATGCGGAGTACTACCTTTCCGGGGGCGCGACGGGCTTACAGGGGAATGTTGCCGTGCTTCTTCGGCGGCAGCACCTCGCGCTTGCCGCGCAGGGCCCGCAGCCCCTTCACGATGTGCTGGCGCGTCTCGCTCGGCGCGATGACGGCGTCCACGTAGCCGCGCTCGGCCGCCAGGTAGGGGTTGAGCAGCGTGTCCTCGTACTCCGCGACCAGCTCGGCGCGACGCGCGTCCACGTCCTCGCCCGCCTTGGCGGCCTCGGTCAGCTCGCGGCGGTAGACGATGTTGGCCGCGCCCTGCGCGCCCATGACGGCGATCTGCGCGGTCGGCCAGGCCAGGTTGAGGTCGGCGCCCAGGTGCTTGGAGCCCATGACGTCGTACGCGCCGCCGAAGGCCTTGCGGGTGATGACGGTGATCAGCGGCACGGTGGCCTCGGCGTAGGCGTAGATCAGCTTGGCGCCGCGCCGGATGATGCCCTCGTGCTCCTGGCCGACGCCGGGCAGGAAGCCGGGGACGTCCACGAAGGTGATGACCGGGATGTTGAAGCTGTCGCAGGTGCGGACGAACCGCGCGGCCTTCTCGGAGGCGTTGATGTCCAGGCAGCCGGCCAGGTCCATCGGCTGGTTGCCGACGATGCCGACCGGGTGGCCCTCGACCCGGCCGAAGCCGGTGATGATGTTGCCGGCGAACAGCGGCTGGGTCTCCAGGAACTCGCCGTCGTCCAGGACGTGCTCGATGACCTTGTGCATGTCGTACGGCTGGTTGGCCGAGTCCGGCACGATGACGTCGAGCTCGAGGTCCTCGTCGGTGATCGCGAGGTCCGCCTGCTCGGGGTAGGACGGCGGGTCGGTGAGGTTGTTGGAGGGCAGGTACGACAGCAGGTTCTTGACGTACTCGATGGCCTCCTTCTCGTCCGAGGCCAGGTAGTGCGCGTTGCCCGACTTGGTGTTGTGCGCGCGGGCGCCGCCGAGCTCCTCCATGCCCACGTCCTCGCCGGTGACGGTCTTGATGACGTCCGGGCCGGTGATGAACATGTGCGAGGTCTGGTCGGCCATCACGACGAAGTCGGTGATCGCGGGGGAGTAGACCGCGCCGCCGGCGCAGGGGCCCATGATCAGCGAGATCTGCGGGATGACGCCCGAGGCGTGCACGTTGCGGCGGAAGATCTCGCCGTAGAGGCCGAGCGAGACCACGCCCTCCTGGATGCGGGCGCCACCGGAGTCGTTGATGCCGATGACCGGGCAGCCGGTCTTCAGGGCGAAGTCCATCACCTTGACGATCTTCTCGCCGAAGACCTCGCCGAGGGAGCCGCCGAAGACGGTGAAGTCCTGCGCGAAGACGGCGACCTGACGGCCGTCGACCGTGCCGTACCCGGTGACCACGCCATCGCCGTACGGGCGGTTGGCGGCCTGGCCGAAGTTGGTCGAGCGGTGCCGGGCGAACTCGTCGAACTCGACGAACGAGTCCTCGTCCAGCAGCTCGGTGACCCGCTCACGGGCGGTCAGCTTGCCCTTGGCGTGCTGCTTCTCGACCGCGGCGGCCGAGCCGGAGTGCACGGCCTCGTCGATCCTGCGCCGCAGGTCGGCCAGCTTTCCGGCAGTGGTGTGCGGGTCGTACGACGCCTCGGTCATCCGGTGGCTCTCCCTGATCATGTGCCGCGACCTGACACCCGCACGGAGCTCCGGGCAGGGCGGCGCTACGAACTACCGTTGAGTAGCGTAGCCAGCGCGGGGCGGTAGCGGTTATGGCCAGCGACACAGTGTGTTAACCAGCGTTCCTGCGGCACTATAGGGCGGCCTGGGACTCAGGGGCTGCCTGCCTCCGACCGTTCGGGTGCCGTCGGCGGGCCGGGCTGACACCCCGTCGGTACGCTGGCCCGGTGACCGAGCCGAACTCCCCCCGCCGCAGCGGACTGCGTGGCTTCGGCCACGACGGGCCCTCCCCCTGGACCGACCTCGACCGCCCCCCGCTGGACCCCGCCCGGCTGAGCCGGGACCTGGTGGTGCCCGGCGGGCTCTGGACCTCCGTCGAGGTGGTCACCGAGACCGGCTCCACCAACAGCGACCTGGCCGCCCGGGCCAAGGAGGGCGAGGCGGAGGGCGCGGTGCTGGTCGCCGAGGTACAGAACGCCGGGCGCGGCCGGCTGGAGCGGCAGTGGCAGGCACCGGCCCGCTCGGGCCTCTTCTTCTCGATGCTGCTGCGCCCCGAAGGAGTACCGGTCGAGCGGTACGGCTGGCTGCCGATCCTGGTCGGGGTCTCGGCCGCCTCTGCGCTCGGCCGGGTGACCGGACTTGAAGTCGGCTTGAAGTGGCCCAACGACCTGCAGGTCGGTCTCGGCGAGACGGAGCGCAAGCTCGGCGGCATCCTCACCGAGCTGAGCGGCGGCGCCGTGATCGCCGGCCTCGGCGTCAACGTCACCCTCCGGGAGAACGAGCTCCCCGTCCCCACCGCCACCTCGCTCGCGCTGGCC
Organism: Kitasatospora sp. NPDC002227; assembly: GCF_040296285.1. Taxonomy (NCBI): domain Bacteria; kingdom Bacillati; phylum Actinomycetota; class Actinomycetes; order Kitasatosporales; family Streptomycetaceae; genus Kitasatospora; species Kitasatospora sp. NPDC002227. Next base: position 52,676 of record NZ_JBEOWY010000007.1, on the reverse strand, counting down.
GGAGCCACCGTCACCGACCGCGACACCCTGCTGCGCGAACTGCTGCGCTCCTTCGCCGAGCTCTACCGCGAGTGGGTGGCCGCCGCCGGCGACCCGCACGCCAGCGGCCTCCTGCCCGCCTACGCCGCCCGCTGCACCACCCTCACCCGCCAGGTGAAGGTCCTCCTCCCGGGTGACCAGGAGCTCCACGGCGAGGCCGTCGCCATCGACCCCGACGGCCGCCTGGTGGTCCGCACCCCCGACGGCACCCGCCACCCCGTCGCCGCCGGCGACGTCCTCCACGTCCGCCCCGAGGCCTGACCGGCCGCTGTTCGGTCCGGATGCCCCGGATTACGCGATTCCGTGCGAACATTCCACCTGGCAGCGGTGTGAGGCGCGCCACTACCGTGCGGTGGTCGGGGCGCCCTGGGACAGGCAGGACATGAGGCAAGTGCGGCGACCGCACGGGGATGGGCCGGTGGCAGACGAAGGTGACAACGACGGGAAGCCGGACCAGACGGTCGCACTGGATCTGGAGCGGCTGATCCTCGACGCGCCGCGCAAGTACACCCCGTACCAGGCGGCGCGGGCCGCCGGGGTGCCGATGGAGCTGGCCACCCGGTTCTGGCGGGCGATGGGCTTCCCGGACATCGGGCAGTCCCGGGCCCTCACCGACGGGGACGTGATCGCGCTGCGCCGCCTGGCCGGCCTGGTGGAGTCCGGCCTGCTGAGCGAGTCGATGGCGATCCAGGTCGCCCGCTCGACCGGCCAGACCACGGCCCGGCTGGCCGGCTGGCAGATGGACACCTTCCTCGACAACCTCACCCAGTCCGTCGAGCCGGGCCTGACCAGGGCCGAGGTCGCCTACCCGCTGGTCGAGCTGCTGCTGCCGGAGCTGGAGCAGTTCCTGGTGTACGTCTGGCGCCGCCAGCTGGCGGCGGTGACCGGCCGGGTGGTGCAGGCCGCCGAGGACACCGAGATCACCAGCGGCCGCCTGGCCGTCGGCTTCGCCGACCTGGTCGGCTTCACCAGACTCTCCCGCCGCCTCGAGGAGGAGGAGCTCGGCGAGCTGGTGGAGAGCTTCGAGAACACCTGCTCCGACCTGATCGCCGGCTTCGGCGGCCGGGTGGTCAAGACGCTCGGCGACGAGATCCTCTTCGTCTCGGAGGACCCGGCGACGGCCGCCGAGATCGCGCTCAGCCTGGTCGAGCGGCTCGCCAAGGAGGACACCATCCCGGCCCTGCGGGTCGGCATGGCATTCGGCACCGTGACCTCCCGGATGGGCGACGTCTTCGGCACCACCGTCAACCTGGCCAGCCGGCTGACCTCGATCGCGCCGAAGGACGCCGTGCTGCTCGACGGCGAGTTCGCCCAGGCGCTGGAGCAGAACGGTGCCGCGGCCCCCGGCCCGGAGACCCCGGTCGGGCCCGAGCACCGCTTCCACCTCCAGCCGATGTGGCGCCGCCCGGTCCGCGGCCTCGGCCTGGTCGAGCCCTGGCTGCTCTCCCGGGCGGGACAGCTCGGCTGAGCCGTCAGGTGACAAACACGGCATTTCGCCCCGCGGCGGCCCTAACCTTGGCTCAGGACGGACGGTCCACGGAGGAGGAGGGCGACCTCTTGAGCGGTGAGGCGACCATGACGGACTGCGCGCAGAGCCCCACGGCCACGGACCTGCGCCTGCAGGCGGTGGTGGAGCTCGCCCAGGACATGGCCGCCGCCTCGACCCCGCTGGAGGCCGTCCGGGCCGCCGCCGTCCGCGCGACCTCGGCGCTGTCCGCCACCATGGCCGCCGTCTCGGTCTGGGACCGCGAGTCGGGCCGGCTGCGGGTGCTGGTCAACCACGGCGAGCTGGCCGCGGGGGAGGAGGAACTGCCCGCCGACGAGTCGTACCCGGTGGCCGACTTCCCCGAGATCGTCACGTACCTGGAGGAGCACTGGACCACCCGGCGGCTGCCCCGGGCCTGGGTGCAGACCGCCGAGGACAGCGCGGCCGAGCACAGCCACCCCGGCGCCGGGGGCTTCTGCCGCCAGCGCGCGGCGGGCCTGCGCCGCCGGGGCCGGGAGTGCTGCCTGGTGGCGCCGATCGTGCTGCACGGCCAGGCCTGGGGTGAGCTCTACCTGGCCCGGACGGCGGGCCTGCCGCTCTTCACCGAGGCGGACGCCGACTACGCGACCCTGCTCGCCGCCCAGATCTCGGCCGGTCTGGCCCAGACCGAGCGCCTGGCCGACCTGCGCCGCCTGGCCTTCACCGACCCGCTCACCGGCCTCGCCAACCGCCGCGCGGTGGACGCCCGGCTGGAGGAGGCGCTGGCCGCGCACAACCGGGACAACACCGTGGTCAGCCTGGTGGTCTGCGACGTCAACGGGCTCAAGCGGGTCAACGACCTGCTCGGCCACGAGGTCGGCGACCGGCTGCTGGAACGATTCGCCCACCAACTGTCGCTGGCCGCCGCCAAGCTGCCCGGCAGCCTGGCCGCCCGGCTCGGCGGCGACGAGTTCTGCCTGCTGGCGGAGGGCCAGAAGGCGGACGAAGTGGTCGCGGTGGCCGAGGAGCTGTGCGCCCGCGCGCTGGAGCTGGCCGACGGCGAGGGGGTGGCCTGCGGGGTCGCCTCCACCGGCGACGCGATCGGCCCGGTGACCACCCCGGACCGGCTCTTCCGGCTGGCCGACGCCGCCCAGTACCGGGCCAAGGCCGCCCGTGCCGCCCACCCCGTGGTGGCCGGGCGCGGCCACGGCCCGGGCTTCGCCCCCGACCCGACCGTCCTGCTGGCCGACTCGGCCGACCCGCACCACCGCACCGAGGCCGCCCGGCGGCCGGGCCGCGGCGGGGTGGGGGACAGGCGGCGCTTCCGCGGCGCCGCGCACAGCGCCGACCCCGGCCAGCTGCTCGCCGTGGTGCTCGCCGCCCTCGACCGGGGCCGCGCCGAGCGGGCCACCCACGCGGCCGACACCCTGGACCGGATGGTCACCGTCGCCGAGGCGGCGGCCCGGCTGCTCGACGCCGTGGGCTGGTGGATCAGCTACGTGCCGCCGGGCTCCCAGCTGATGCGGACCGCCCAGCACGCGGTGTACCGGATGACCAGCGGCCCCAGCAGCTCCGGCGCCGAGACCCAGCGCGCCCAGATCGAGGCCCCCGACGCCGTCTTCGACCTCGGCCACTACCCGCAGACCAGGCGTGCCGTCCGGGGCGGCGCCTTCGCGCTGCGCTCCGGCGCGGCCGGCAACGACCCGGCCGAGGAGGCCATGATGGTCGTCAGCGGCTACCGGGGCATGGTCGCGGCGGGCGGCACCAACGTGGCCGGCGGCTGGCTGCTCGAACTCTTCGCCGACGACGCCACCCTCCCCTTCGGCCAGATCGCCCCGGCCCTGCGCGCCCTGGTGGCCGTCGCCCTCTCCGGCCCGGCCTCGCCGCCACCCGCGTGAGACGTGCTTCCGCCTGTCCGGGTGGCGTGGCACAGTAGCGCCGTCGCCGTCCCGCCGGGGGCCGGTGGGAAGGGGAGTATCAGGTGCGAAGACGTCTGGCAGGGGTTGTCCTGGGCGTGGCGCTCGCGGTGGGCGGGGCGACCGGGGCGATGAGTACGGCGGCGGCCGCGCAGACCCGTACGGCGACGGTTGTCCAGCAGCAGCCGCAGGTGACTCAGCTGGCTTTCGTCGAGCGGTCGAAGAGCAAGTCGAAGAGCCACAGCAGCGGCAGCAGTCACAGCAGCACCAGCCACCACAGCACCACCAGCCGCAGCGGCCGCGCCCGCGGCGTGGTCAGCAGCATCTTCGGCTGGCTGATCGGCGGCTTCGTCCTCGTGGTGCTACTGGTCGTGGCCGTCGTGGCGGTCGTGGTGAGCCGCCTCCGGCGCCGTCGGCGCTGAGCCGGCGAGGGTCACCCGGTCCGCCCGGGTGTAGACGTTCGCGCTCTGCCCGCGCAGGAAGCCGACCAGGGTGAGCCCCAGTTCCTCCGCGAGGTCGGCCGCCAGGGAGGACGGGGCGGAGACGGCGGCGAGCAGCGGGAGGCCGGCCAGGGCGGCCTTCTGGGTCAGCTCGAAGGAGGCCCGGCCGCTGACCAGCAGCAGGTGGCCGGTGAGGGGGAGGCGGCCCTCGCGCAGGGCCCAGCCGATCACCTTGTCCACCGCGTTGTGGCGGCCGACGTCCTCCCGGACGCAGAGCAGGTTGCCGGAAGCGTCGAACAGCCCGGCGGCGTGCAGCCCGCCGGTCGAGTCGAAGGTCCGCTGCGCCGCCCGCAGCCGCTCCGGCAGCGCGTACAGCACCTCGGGCGCGACCCGCAGCGGGTCGGCGGCGACCGGCCAGCGGACGTGGGTGCGCACCGCGTCCACGGTGTCCCGCCCGCAGAGGCCGCAGGCGCTGGTGGTGAGCAGGTTGCGGTGGGCGGAGAGCGGGGTCGCGGCCGGGTCGCGCAGGGTCGCGTCCACCACGTTGTAGGTGTTGGCGCCGTCGGCGTCCGTCCCGGCGCAGTAGCGCAGGGCGGCCAGCGCCTCGGTGCCGTCCACCAGGCCCTCGCCGACCAGGAAGCCCGCGACCAGGTCGAAGTCGTGGCCGGGGGTGCGCATGGTGACGGTCAGCGGCTCGCCGCCGAGCCGGATCTCCAGCGGCTCCTCGGCGGCCAGCGAGTCCGGCCGGGCGGTGCCGCCCGGTCCGTTCAGCCTGACCACCCGTCGCCGCGCCGTCGCCCGCGCCATCGGTCTCCTCCTCCTGCTCGATGGGTCCAAGCCTGCGCCACGGCTCCCCGGCTCGCGTAATCCACCCTGCGCGCGGGGGCCGCAGCGGCCACGCTGGTCCCACCGGCCGCATTTCTGTCGGCAGCCGGTTGTCATATCTTCATTCACCTGGTGAGATGTTGTATATGGATATGCACAGTGCTGTGGCCCACGACGCGCCGCTCGTCCAGGTCGGCAAGGCCGATGTGACCGCCGAGGACGTGCTCGCCGTCGCGCGGGGCAACGCCCGGGTCGAGATCGGCCCCGACGCGATCGCCGAGATGGCATCGGCCCGAGCCCGGATCGAGGCGCTCGCCGCCGAGCCGCGCCCCGTCTACGGGGTCTCCACCGGCTTCGGCGCCCTCGCCGTCCGGCACATCAGCCCCGAGCTGCGCGCCCAGCTGCAGCGCTCGCTGGTCCGCTCGCACGCCGCCGGCATGGGCCCGGTCGTCGAGCGCGAGGTCGTCCGCGCGCTGATGTTCCTGCGCATGAAGACCCTCGCCTCCGGCCGCACCGGCGTGCGCCCGCTGGTCGCCCAGACGATGGCCGCCGTGCTCAACGCGGGCATCACCCCGGCCGTCCGCGAGTTCGGCTCGCTCGGCTGCTCCGGCGACCTCGCGCCGCTCTCGCACTGCGCGCTGGTCCTGATGGGCGAGGGCACCGCCTTCGGCCCGGACGGCGTCGAGAAGGACGCCGGCGAGCTGCTGGCCGCGGCCGGCATCGAGCCGGTCGAGCTCCTGGAGAAGGAGGGCCTGGCCCTCATCAACGGCACCGACGGCATGCTCGGCATGCTGGTGATGGCGATCTCCGACCTCTCCCGCCTCTTCACCACCGCCGACATCACCGCCGCGATGTCCCTGGAGGCCCTGCTCGGCACCGACAAGGTGCTCGCCCCCGAGCTGCACGGCCCCATCCGCCCGCACCCGGGCCAGGCGCTCTCCGCCGCCAACATGCTGGCCGTGCTGGCCGGCTCCGGCCTGACCGGCCACCACCAGGACGACGCGCCGCGCGTCCAGGACGCCTACTCGATCCGCTGCGCCCCGCAGGTGGCCGGCGCCGGCCGCGACACGCTGGCCCACGCCCAGCTGGTCGCCTCCCGCGAGCTGGCCGCCTCGGTCGACAACCCCGTCGTCCTCCCGGACGGCCGGGTCGAGTCCAACGGCAACTTCCACGGTGCCCCGGTCGCGTACGTGCTCGACTTCCTCGCGATCGCCGCCGCCGACCTCGGCTCGATCTCCGAGCGCCGCACCGACCGCCTGCTCGACAAGGCCCGCTCGCACGGTCTGCCGGCCTTCCTGGCCGACGACCCGGGCGTGGACTCCGGCCTGATGATCGCCCAGTACACCCAGGCCGCCCTGGTCAGCGAGAACAAGCGCCTGGCCGTCCCGGCCTCGGTCGACTCGATCCCGTCCTCCGCGATGCAGGAGGACCACGTGTCGATGGGCTGGTCCGCCGCGCGCAAGCTGCGCCAGGCCGTCGACAACCTGGGCCGTATCCTCGCGGTCGAGCTGACCGCCTCGGCCCGCGCCCTGGAGATCCGCACCCAGGACGGTGCCGCCACCCTCGCCCCGGCCACCGCCGCCGCCGTCGCCGCCGCCCGCAAGGCCGGCGTCGAGGGCCCGGGCCGCGACCGCTTCCTGTCCCCGGACCTGGAGGCCGCCGCAGCGCTGGTCGCTTCGGGCGAGCTGGTCAAGGCCGTCGAGTCGGTCACCGGCCCGCTGGCGTAAGCCCCGCCGGGGGCGCGGGGCTCTTGATGAGCAGAGCCCCGCGCCCCCGGGTGGTGCCTAGCGCTTGTTGGCCAGGGCGCCCGCGAGGTTGACGCCGACGATCCCCGCCCAGCAGACGATCAGGCCGGTGATCCCCCCGGTGCCGCCCGCGATGCCGCTGAGCGGGATGGCCATCATCAGCGACAACCCCTGGAGCTTCTGCTGCGGCGAGCCGCCGCCGCGGCGGCGGGGCTCCTCCGCGAGCCGGGCGTCCAGCTTCACGTCGAGCTGGTGGTCGAGCTTGGTGAGGAAGGAGTCGATGATCTCCGCCTCGTACTCCTTGCCGAGCTCCTTGCGGGTCTGCAGAGCGGCGTCGAGTTCAGCCCGAAGTTCGTGGGTCGTCATACGGATATGCTCCCGACCCCGGGGCGGCCGGTCCACCGGCAGGCGGCGTTCTCAGGGACAAATCAGGGGCTTCCCGGAGTTCTCAGCCTGCGGAATGTCATTGCCGAGCCGCCGGGCTTGCTGCACGCTGCTGGGATCCACCGCACCGAGGAGACACCGATGACCGCCACGGACGACACCGGCACCGTCGGCCCCTCCGCGCGGCTGCTGCAGCTCTTCGAGGGCCACCGGCTGACGCCGACCCAGCGCCGGATCGCCCACTCCCTCGTCCGCCACGCGAACGAGGCACCGTTCCTCTCCTCCGTCGAGGTCGCCGAACTCGCGGGCGTGAGCCAGCCGAGCGTGACCAGGTTCGCCGTGGCCCTCGGCTTCGACGGATACCCGGCGCTGCGCAAGCAGCTGCGCGAGCTGGGCGTCGGCGAGCCGGCCGCGACCACCGAGAGCCCGGCCGACGTGGTGCGCAACGAGCACCAGCAGGCCGTGCTCGCCGAGATCGCCCACCTGCGCCACCTCGCCGAGCTGCTGGCCGATCCGGAGCCGATCGTCCGGGCGGCCCGGCTGCTGGCCGCCTCCCGTCCGCTGCCGGTGCTCGGCCTGCGGGCCGCCTCCGCGCAGGCCCGGGGCTTCGCGTACTTCGCCGCCAAGGTGCACCCGGACATCCGGCTGCTCGACGAGGGCGGCAGCATGCTCGCCGACCGGCTGGAGCAGGCCGCCGCGGCCGGCGCCTCCGCGCTGCTCTGCTTCGCGCTGCCGCGCTACCCCCGCGAGCTGATGGAGGCGATGGCGGTGGCGCGCGACTGCGGCCTGACCGTGCTCACCGTCGCCGACAGCGCCTTCGCCCCGGTCGCCAAGCTCTCCGACCTGCTGCTGCCCGCCGCCGTCGGCACCGGCCTGGTCTTCGACACCGCCTGCGCCCCGATGATGCTCGGCCGCGTCCTGCTGCAGACCATGTGCGACGAGATCCCCGGCGCCGAGGCCCGCCTGGAGGCCAACGAGCAGTCAGCGGCCGCCCGGGGTCTCTTCATGGACTAGGACTGACCTGCCGTCAGCTGGTTCTGACGGTACGTATCGCGGGAATCCCCTGTTCGGGCCCCGGTGCCGGGGCCGGACGGGGGATTCCGCCATGCGTGTGATCCACGAGATGAAGCTCACCGGCCGCCTCGCCTCCGGGGCCGACGAATGGTCCTGCCCGACCTGCGGCCGACGGATCGCGCTGCGGCGGCCGCCGACGCCCGAGTTGACCGTGCTCGAGCCGGGTGACGAGACGGCGGTGCACGTCGGGCTGATCCCGAACGAGGCCGCGATGGAGGCCGTCGAGAAGTACGGCCTCGGCCCGGTCCAGGAGATCCCGCGCCCGCCGCGCCCTCCCGAGCCTGCCGTCCCGGATGACGACGACCGCCGGTGGCTGGCCGAGATCGGCATCGACTGGGACGGTGACGCGGCGGCCTGAGCGCGGCGGCCTGAACGGGCGGAGAACTTCTCCGCCCGGCCGTACAACCGATCGAGGTGTCCAGCTGTCCAATCCCTGTCCGTATTCGAACATTGCAGGGCAGGGGTACAACGGTGGGAAGCAGGAGATTCGCGCTGCTCGGTGCGAGCGTCGTGGCCGCCACGGCGCTGGGGGCGTCCGGCCTGGCGGCCGGGGCCGCGGCGGCGGCCGACGTGCAGCTGGCGGTCAGCCCGTTCACGCAGGCGGAGGTGGCAGGGCTGCACGAGGGTGACACCGTCCAGCTGCCGGTGGTCTGGGCCAACACGACCGGGCACGCCGTCAGCCAGGTGGTGGTGAACCTCGCCCTGGACAGTGCGCTGACCTTCGAGCGGGACTTCTCGAACTGCCAGTACACGGACTCGCCGTTGGAGCGGTCGCGGCACGTGGAGATCCGGGGGGCCACCTGTGTCATCAACCATCCGATGGCTCCGGGCGAGGTGCAGCGGCTCAGCGTGCCGGTGCGGCTCAAGTCGCTGGCCCTGGCGGAGCAGGCGACCCTGCGCGCCTCGGTGATCGGCGGGACCGGCTTCGGCCTCGGCGACTCGGGCGAGCGCGGCACCAGCCATGCCGTGACCGCGGTGACGGTGCCGGGCGTCACGGCCAAGACCACCGCCGGGTGGAAGGACAGTGCGACGCTGGACTTCAAGCTGCGTACGACCGCCGACCTGGCCGCGATCGGCGGGAACATCACGGGCAAGGAGGGCGAGACCGCGAGCGTCCAGGTCGGAGTCCTGCAGCGCGGCTCCCGGGACGTCGCCTCGAGCCCGGGCGTCACCGTCCTCTTCCCGGCCGGGGTGAGCGTCGTGGCGCCGGCGAACGAGATCTACTGCGAGCGCAGGGACAGTGTCGGCGAGCAGCAGAAGTACTTCTGCCACGCGGACGAACACGGCATGCCCGGCCACGGGGACCAGCTGTTCGGCTTCAGGGTGCGGGTGGACCGGGTCGTCCCCGGAGCCAAGGGATCGGTCAGGATCTCGCACTTCCCGATCGACCCGGACAGTGACCCCGCGGACGATGTCGCCGACCTCGTGGCCAACGGCGCCGCCGTCCCCGCGCCGAAGCCGATACCGGCCCCCGCGCCGGTCACCGTGACGGTCAAGGACCCGTTCCCGGCCGCCCCGGCCACCTCTGCCCCGGCCACTCCGAAGGCGTCGGCCACGGCGACGGCCGCGGCCGCCACGGCCGCTCCGTCGGCGTCCGAGGCCGCCAAGGGCCCGGAGCTGGCCAGCACCGGCGGGGGTTCGTCCTCGGGCCTGCTGGCGCTGGGCGGTGCGGCGACCGTACTGGCCGGTGCGGGCCTGGTGTTCGCCGGCCGCCGCCGGAGCGGCCGCCACACGCGCTGAAACCGTTGCCCGGGTGGCGGTCCGCCGTGCGCGGCACCCGGCCGCCACCCGCTCTGCATGGAACTATTCAGTCCTGGCCGCTTCGGCCCTCTAGGCGCCGCCCAGTTGTTTGGATATATTCAGACTGGTCGGGACTGAATGAATCTATGTGCAAGGAGCCGGCATCATGGTGCAGCAGCAGGCGAGCGGTCCGCGTGAGGTCCGCGCGGCGCGCGGGACGAACCTGACGGCGCAGGGGTGGCAGCAGGAGGCCGCCCTGCGGATGCTCATGAACAACCTCGACCCCGAGGTCGCCGAGCACCCGTCCAAGCTGGTCGTCTACGGCGGCACCGGCAAGGCCGCGCGTGACTGGCGCTCCTTCGACGCGATGGTCCGCACCCTGGAGACCCTCAAGCGGGACGAGACCATGCTGGTCCAGTCCGGCCGCCCGGTCGGCGTGATGCAGACCCACGAGTGGGCCCCGCGCGTCCTGATCGCCAACTCCAACCTGGTCGGCGACTGGGCCAACTGGGAGGAGTTCCGCCGCCTGGAGAGCCTCGGGCTCACCATGTACGGCCAGATGACCGCCGGCTCCTGGATCTACATCGGCACCCAGGGCATCCTCCAGGGCACCTACGAGACCTTCGGCGCCGTGGCCGCCAAGAAGTTCAACGACACCCTCGAGGGCACCATCACCCTCACCGCCGGCCTCGGCGGCATGGGTGGCGCCCAGCCGCTGGCCGTCACCATGAACGGCGGCGTCGCGATCTGCATCGACTGCGACCCCTCGCGCATCTCCCGCCGCATCGAGCACCGCTACCTGGACGTCGAGGCCAAGAACCTGGACCACGCCCTCCAGCTGGCCGTCGAGGCCCGGGACAAGAAGCAGCCGCTCTCCATCGGCCTGCTCGGCAACGCCGCCGAGCTGTTCCCGCAGCTGCTCGCGATGGACGCCCCGATCGACATCGTCACCGACCAGACCAGCGCGCACGACCCGCTGAGCTACCTGCCGATCGGCGTCTCCTTCGACGACATGGCGACCTACGCCGCCGAGAAGCCGGCCGAGTTCACCCAGCGCTCGCGCGAGTCGATGGCCAAGCACGTCGAGGCCATGGTCGGCTTCATGGACCGCGGCGCCGAGGTCTTCGACTACGGCAACTCGATCCGCGGCGAGGCCCAGCTGGCCGGCTACGACCGCGCCTTCGCCTTCCCCGGCTTCGTCCCGGCGTACATCCGCCCGCTGTTCTGCGAGGGCAAGGGCCCGTTCCGCTGGGCGGCGCTCTCCGGCGACGCGCAGGACATCTACAAGACCGACAAGGCCGTGCTCGACCTCTTCCCGGAGAACGAGTCGCTGCACCGCTGGATCAAGATGGCCCAGGAGAAGGTGCACTTCCAGGGCCTCCCGGCCCGCATCTGCTGGCTCGGCTACGGCGAGCGCGACAAGGCCGGTGAGCGCTTCAACGACATGGTCGCCTCCGGCGAGCTCTCCGCCCCGATCGTGATCGGCCGCGACCACCTCGACTGCGGCTCGGTCGCCTCCCCGTACCGCGAGACCGAGGCCATGCTGGACGGCTCGGACGCGATCGCCGACTGGCCGCTGATCAACGCCATGGTCAACGTCGCCTCCGGCGCCTCCTGGGTCTCCATCCACCACGGCGGCGGCGTCGGCATCGGCCGCTCGATCCACGCCGGCCAGGTCACGGTCGCCGACGGCACCGCGCTCGCGGGCGAGAAGATCCGCCGCGTGCTCACCAACGACCCCGGCATGGGCGTCATCCGCCACGTGGACGCCGGTTACGACCGCGCGGTCGAGGTCGCGGACGAGCGTGGCGTGCGCATCCCCATGGGTGAGCTGTGACCTTCGAGGCCATGTGGGCGGAGCTGCTCCCCGTGGGCCGCTCCGCCTCCTCCGGCGGGTACCGCCGCTTCGCCTGGAACTCGGCCGACGCCGAGGCCCGTGCGTGGTTCCGCGAGCAGGCACTCAAGAGGGGCCTGACGTACGAGCTGGACCGCAACGGCAACCAGTGGGCCTGGCTGGGTGATCCGGCCGCCGGTGACGCCGTCGTCACCGGCTCCCATCTGGACTCGGTGCCGGACGGCGGTGCCTTCGACGGCCCGCTCGGCGTGGTGTCCTCCTTCGCCGCGCTGGACGAACTGCGCGCTCGCGGCGCGGAGTTCACCAAGCCGCTGGCGATCGTCAACTTCGGCGACGAGGAGGGCGCGCGGTTCGGCGTGGCCTGCATCGGCTCCCGGCTGACCGCCGGGGTGCTGTCGCCGAAGGCGGCGTTCGAGCTGCGCGACGCCGACGGCGTCCGGCTGCCCGACGCGATGGAGAAGGCCGGGTACGACCCGGCCGCCATCGGCGCGGACACCGAGCGGCTCGGCCGGATCGGCGCCTTCGTCGAGCTGCACGTCGAGCAGGGCCGGTACCTGACGGCGGAGCAGCCGGTCGGTGTGGCCAGCGCGATCTGGCCGCACGGCCGCTGGCGGTTCGACTTCCACGGTGAGGCCAACCACGCGGGCACCACCTGGATCGAGGACCGCCGCGATCCGATGCTCACCTTCGCCGACACCGTGCTCACGGCGCGGCAGCGGGCTCAGCTGGCCGGCTCGCTGGCCACCTTCGGCAAGGTCGCCGTGGAGCCGAACGGCACCAACGCGATCGCCTCGCTGATCCGCGGCTGGCTGGACTCCCGGGCGGCCGACGAGGAGACCCTGCACCGGGTGGTGGAGGAGATCCACGCGGCCGCCGTGGCCCGCGGCGAGCAGGACGGCGTCAAGGTCGAGCTGACCCGCGAGTCGTACACCCCGGTGGTCGACTTCGACGGCCCGCTGCGCGACCGCCTCGCGGCCCGCCTGGGCGGCGCCCCGGTGCTGCCCACCGGGGCCGGGCACGACGCGGGCATCCTGGCCTCGGCGGTGCCGACCGCGATGCTGTTCGTCCGCAACCCCAGCGGTGTCTCGCACTCCCCGGCCGAGCACGCCGAGCTCGCCGACTGCCTGCGCGGCGTCGAGGCGCTCGCCGACGTACTGGAGGACCTGGCATGCCGGTGACCACGTACTGGGCGGAACACGCCTGGCTGCCGGGCGCGAACGGCCCGGCGGTCCGGCCGGACGTGCTGATCGCGGTGGACGCGGCCGGGGCGATCACGCAGGTCACCCCCGACAGCGGCCCCTGCCCCGCCGGGGCCGTCCGGCTGGCCGGGCTGCTGCTGCCGGGCCAGGCGAACGCCCACTCGCACGCCTTCCACCGCGCCCTGCGCGGCCATGTGCAGATCGGCTCGGGCACCTTCTGGACGTGGCGGGACACCATGTACCGCTTCGCCGGGGCGCTCGACCCGGACAGCTACCTGGCGCTGGCCACCGCCGTGTACGCGGAGATGGCGCTCGCGGGCGTCACCAGCGTGGGCGAGTTCCACTACCTGCACCACGCGCCCGGGGGCGTCGCGTACGACGACCCCAACGCGATGGGCCACGCGCTGATCGAGGCGGCGGCCCGGGCGGGCATCCGGATCACGCTGCTCGACACCTGCTACCTCTCCTCGGGCTTCGGGGCCGCCCCGACCGAGACGCAGCTGCGGTTCAGCGACGGCGACGCCGAGCGCTGGGCGGCGCGTGCCGCGGAGCTCAAGCCGGCCGAGCACGCCCGGATCGGTGCGGCCGTGCACTCGGTGCGGGCCGTCCCGGCCGAGCAGCTGGGCACGGTGGCGCGGTTCTCCGAACTGCGCGAGGCTCCGCTGCACGTCCACCTCTCCGAGCAGACCGCCGAGAACGAGGCCTGCCTGGCCGTGCACGGCGTCACCCCCACCCGGCTCCTTGCCGACCACGGGGTGCTCGGGCCGCGGACCTCGGCGGTGCACGCCACCCACCTCACCGAGGAGGACATCCGGCTGCTCTCCACCAGCCGGACGACCATCTGCATGTGCCCGACCACCGAGCGGGACTTGGCGGACGGCATCGGCCCGGCCCGGCAGCTGGCGAGCGCGGGCTCCCCGCTCTCGCTCGGCAGCGACAGCCACGCCGTGATCGACCCCTTCGAGGAGGCACGGGCGCTCGAACTCGACGAGCGGCTGCGCACCCGCACCCGGGGGCACTGGACGGCTTCGGCCCTGCTGCGCGCGGGCACCGAGGACGGCCACGCCTCCCTCGGCTGGCCCGAGGCCGGCCGCGTCGAGGCCGGCTCCCTCGCCGACTTCACCGTGATCGCGCTGGACTCCGTCCGTACGGCCGGGCCCGCGCCCTCGTACGGTGCCGAGACGGCCGTCTTCGCGGCCTCGGCGGCGGACGTGCGGCACGTGATCGTCGGCGGTCGGCACATCGTCAAGGACGGTGTCCACCAGCTGGTGGCGGACGTCCCGGCGGCGCTGCGGGACTCGATCGCCGCGCTGCAGTCGTAAGATCATAAGTGTGGTGTCCGAGAGGGGCTGATCCTCTCGGGCACCACGCTTTTCTCCCCTGGAAAGGTCTCCGGCGTGAGCCTCCTCATCACCAACATCGGCAGCCTCGTCACCAACGACCCCGCGCTCGGCAGCGGCCCGCTCGGCCTGCTGACGGACGCCGCCGTGGTGGTCGAGGGCTCCTCCGTCTCCTGGGCCGGCCCCGCCTCGGCCGCCCCCGCCGCCGACACCTCGTACGACGCGGCCGGGCGCGCGCTGCTCCCCGGCTTCGTCGACTCGCACGCGCACCTGGTCTTCGCGGGCGACCGCACCGCCGAGTTCAACGCCCGGATGTCCGGCCAGGCCTACACCGCCGGGGGCATCCGTACGACCGTGGCCGCCACCAGGGCCGCTTCGGACGCCGAGCTGGCGGCCAACCTCACCCGCTTCGTGCGCGAGGCGCTGCGGCAGGGCACCACGACCATCGAGTGCAAGTCCGGCTACGGGCTCACCGTCGCCGACGAGGCGCGGGCGCTGCGGATCGCCGCCGAGCACACCCCGGAGACCACCTACCTGGGCGCGCACGTGGTCGCGCCCGAGTACGCGGAGGACCCGGCGGGGTACGTCGACCTGGTGACCGGCGAGATGCTCGACGCCTGCGCGCCGCACGCCCGCTGGGTGGACGTCTTCTGCGAGAAGGGCGCCTTCGACGGCGACCAGGCCCGGGCCATCCTCACGGCCGGCATCGCGCGCGGCCTCACCCCCCGGGTGCACGCCAACCAGCTCTCGTACGGCCCCGGCGTACAGCTCGCCGTCGAGCTCGGCGCCGCCTCGGCCGACCACTGCACCCACCTGACCGACGAGGACGTCGCCGCGCTCGCTTCGTCCTCCACCGTCGCGACCCTCCTCCCCGGCGCGGAGTTCTCCACCCGCGCTCCCTACCCGGACGCGCGCCGCCTGCTCGACGCGGGCGCCACCGTCGCCCTCTCCACCGACTGCAACCCGGGCTCCAGCTTCACCAGCTCGATGGCCTTCTGCATCGCCGTCGCCGTCCGGGAGATGGGCATGACCCCCGACGAAGCCGTCCTCGCCGCCACCCTCGGCGGCGCCCAGGCCCTCCGCCGCACCGACGTCGGCCGCATCACCCCCGGCGCCCGCGCCGACCTGCTCCTGCTCGACGCCCCCTCCCACGTCCACCTCGCCTACCGCCCGGGCGTCCCGCTGACGGCCGCCGTCTGGCGCGCGGGCGTCCTGGAGGTCTGACGGGTCAGCGGGGCGTGTACCGCTTGAACTCCGCCGAGTCGACGGTCCACGGGCCGACCGCCACCAGGTCGCCGAAGGCGTAGTCGTGGGTGGCGCGGTACCGGGGGCCGTCGGGCCCGTCGGCCGGGTCGGAGCAGACGGTGAGAGTGCCCTTGCGGGGGTCGACGAGGAGGTAGAGCGGGATGCCCATGGCTGGGTAGTCCTGCATCTGCTCCTGGTAGTCGTTGTTGTGGTTCGACGGCGAGACGATCTCGGCGACCAGGTGGAGGGCGCGCGGGTCGATGGAGTCCTCTGTCTGTTCGAGGTCGACCTCGGACATGACAATCAGATCGGGCCGACGCAGTATGCCGAGCGCCGGATTCTCCACGTCGCCCCCGGTGTGGGCTACCAGGTCGCCCGTGAGCTGCCGGTCGAGCTGGCGGCGCAGGCGCAACGCGTTGAGTTCGTGCGGGCCGGACGGCGACATCATCATGGTGATCTCGCCGTCCCGGATCTCGACCCTGCTCGCCAGGTCGCCGTACTGGTCCATGAGTTCGTCCGCGACGGCGCGGAGCCGCTGGTAGTCCATGCCTCTGATGCTAAGGGCTCAGCTCCTCCTCGACGCCCCTTCCGGCGGGTCACCGCCCCCGCCGACGGGTGGGGGCGGTCCGGCTGGGCGGCGGGTGGTTCGCATGCCCGCTTGTTGCGAGGCTGAGCTGCGGCTTCGGCCCCGAGCGGTTCGAGGGCCGACGGCCGCGCAAGCCATTCCACCCACACAGCGCGGGGCACCCATCTTCGGCGGTGCCGCCGGGCGGAAGAGAACCACATGAACCTCCTTGCGAAGCGCGCCGGCACGACGAGCCGTCGGCGCCTGGCCACCGTCGCGGCGGTGCCGCTGGTCGCCGGCACCCTGATGATGATGCTTCCCGGCCAGGCGTCCGCGGCGACGCAGTCGAAGTGCAACGTCTCGGCCAAGCTCAACTGGGGGACGGCGGAGGCGACCTCGACCTGCACCCCGATCGCCGGCCCGATGGTCCAGGGCACCAAGCAGGTGAACAACCACCGTGCCGTGATCAAGTGCGCCAACATCCGCGGCCAGGGCAACCAGCACGACATCTACGTCACGCTCCACGGCCCGTGGAAGCGCCCCGGCGAGGCGTCCACGGTCAGCTGCCCGATGCGCTCCTCGCTCGCGGGTTACTCGCAGGACACCAACTGAGCCCAGGCGAAACGCCGGTGGCCCGGCTCCCCGTGAAGCAGGGGAGCCGGGCCACCGGCGTTTCGTGGCTACGGCGTCAGTGCACGTCGCCCATCAGTGCGACGACCTTCTTGCGGGCGGCCCACAGGCCCACCGCCGCCAGGATCGCCGCCACGCCCTCGGCGGCGAAGTACCAGGTGCTGCCGGACGCGTCGCCCATGAGCAACTGGACCTGGGCGCCGACGCAGTCGCCCGCCGTGACGGCGAGGAACCAGACACCCATCATCTGGCTGGCGTACTTGGGCGGCGCCAGCTTGGTGGTGACCGAGAGGCCGACCGGGGAGAGGGTCAGCTCGCCGACGGTCTGGACCAGGTAGACCATGGCCAGCCAGAGCGGCGTCACCTTCACGCCGCCGGAGGACGCGGCCATCGCCATCATCATCACCATGAACGAGGCGCCGATCATCAGCAGACCGATCGCGAACTTCACCGTGGTGCTGGGGTTCTTCCCGCGGCGGGCCAGCCAGACCCACAGCCAGGCGAAGACCGGGGCCAGCGCCATGATGTAGAGCGGGTTCAGGGACTGGAACCAGCTGGACGGGAAGTTGAAGCCGAACAGGGTGGAGGCCGTGTTCTGGTCGGCGAAGATGTTCAGCGTCGACGCGGACTGGTCGTAGATCATCCAGAACACCGCGGCGGCGACGAAGAACCAGATGAAGCCGCTCATCTTCGACTGCTCGTCGGCGGAGAGGCTGGTGTCCTTCTTGACCCGGAGGAAGTAGATCACCGGGATCGCGATGCCGATGAAGGACAGCGGGTTGAGCACCCAGCCGATCGAGAAGCTGCCGGAGACCACGACCGCACCGTAGAAGACCACGGCGACTCCCAGCCAGAACAGCGACTTGCGCAGGACGGTCTTCTTCTCCTCGGCCGAGATCGGCGAGGTGGCCAGGCTGCTCTTCTCGCTCAGGTGCTTGGTGCCGAGGAAGAACTGGGCCAGGCCCAGCGCCATGCCGACACCGGCCATAGCGAAGCCCAGGTGCCAGCTGACCTTCTGGCCGACCGTGCCGATGACCAGCGGCGCGAGGAAGGCACCCAGGTTGATGCCCATGTAGAAGACGGTGAAGCCACCGTCGCGGCGCGGGTCGTTCGGGCCGTCGTAGAGGTGGCCCACCATCGTGGAGATGTTCGCCTTGAGCAGGCCGGAACCGACGGCGATGAACACCAGGCCGACGAAGAACGAAGCGGAGGCGGGCACGGCCAGCAGGAAGTGGCCGATCATGATGATGGTGCCGCCGACGGCAACGGTCTTGCGCGGGCCCCAGGAGCGGTCCGCGATCCAGCCGCCCGGCAGCGCGAAGAGGTAGACCGCCGCGTTGTAGACGCCGACGATCGCGCCGCCCACCGCAGCCTTGTAGCCGAGCCCGCCCTCGGCGGCAGGGGCCACCAGGTAGAGCACCAGCAGGGCCTTCATCCCGTAGAAGCTGAAGCGCTCCCACATCTCGGTCATGAAGAGAGTGGCGAGGCCTCGGGGGTGCCCGAGGAAGGTCTTGCCGCTGGTGGGGGCCGGCTTGAGGCCGGGCTCCAGGGTCGTAGACGCCATGTGTAAGGGGTTCCTTGCCTGACTTCGCCCGCCAAGGGGGGTGGCGGCGGACGGGGACCCAGCCACTGTACGTGGCGCTATCAGATGACAAGGAAGGACAAAGCGGCAGATGTACGTCTTGTCCAGGTAAAGATTCGACCGTACAAGGAGTCTATATCCATGGCCGCGCAGGAATTATTCCTTCGAACCGAAGGCGAAAGCCGCCAATCTTCCCGCTGGTCGGCCAGGTTGACCCTGCGGGTGACCAAAAGTAACGATCACGCTCTGTGAACTACTTCACAGTCCCGGCGGGTGCCGCCGAACCGCCCCGCCGGGGGGCCTGATCGGCGGGCGCCCGGCGGACTACCATCTGCCCATGACCTGTGTGCTGCTGGCCGAGGACGACCCGGCAATCTCCGAACCGCTGGCTCGCGCGCTGCGCCGCGAGGGCTACGAGGTGCTCGTCCGCGAGGACGGTCCGGCCGCCCTCGGGGCCGGGCTGACCGAGGAGGTCGACCTCGTGGTGCTCGACCTCGGGCTGCCCGAGATGGACGGCCTGGAGGTGTGCCGCCGGCTGCGCGCCGACGGCAAGAGCTGCCCGGTGCTGGTGCTCACCGCCCGCGCCGACGAGGTGGACACCGTGGTCGGCCTGGACGCCGGCGCGGACGACTACGTCACCAAGCCGTTCCGGCTCGCCGAGCTGCTGGCCCGCGTCCGGGCGCTGCTGCGCCGCGGCAACGTGGACCAGCTGACCACCGGCGCGCACGGCGTGAAGATCGACATCGAGTCGCACCGCGCCTGGCTCGGCGAGGAGGAGCTGACCCTCTCCGCCAAGGAGTTCGAGCTGCTCCGGGTGCTGGTGCGCGACGCCGGCCGGGTGGTGACCCGCGAGGAGATCATGCGCCAGGTCTGGGACACCACCTGGTGGACCTCCACCAAGACCCTGGACATGCACATCTCCTGGCTGCGCAAGAAGCTCGGCGACGACGCGGCCAACCCGCGCTACATCGCCACCGTGCGCGGCGTCGGCTTCCGCTTCGAGAAGAACTGACCGCAGGGCCCGTAACAACTGAAAGGCGGCGCCGGTGAAGCGCCGGATGATCAACTCCCTGCTGGGCGTCGTCCTGGTGGTGGTGGCGGTGTTCTGCGTCCCGCTCGCACTGATCGAGAAGCAGAACATCGTCAACGGCGCGAAGGACCGGGTCGACGCCGCCGCCGTGCGGGTGCTCGGCCTGGTGGAGAGCCGGCTGGCCTCGGGCGAGGCGGTGACCGGCGAGAAGTTCGCCGCGCAGGTCACCGACGGTTCCTTCGTCACCGTCGACATCCCCGGCCAGGCGCTGATCGCGGCCGGCCGGCCCGTCACCGGGCCGGCCCTGACCGCCGCCGAGACGGGCGCCAGCGGCGAGACCGTCACCGTGGTGCAGTCCCGCAGCGACGTGGACCACGAGATCGGCAACATGCTGCTGCTGCTCGGTGTGGTCGCCCTGCTCGCGGTGCAGGCCGCCGTGGCGCTGGCCGTGTGGCAGGCCAAACGGCTGGCCCGCCCGCTGATCGACCTGGCCGAGACCGCCGAGCGGCTCGGCTCCGGCGACCCGCGCCCGCGTGACCGCCGCTACGGCGTGCCCGAGCTGGACCGGGTCGCCGAGGTGCTCGACACCAGCGCCGAGCGGATCGCCCGGATGCTCACCGCCGAGCGCCGCCTGGCCGCCGACGCCTCGCACCAGCTGCGCACCCCGCTCACCGCGCTGTCGATGCGGCTGGAGGAGATCACCGCGCTGGCCGAGGAGCCGGAGACGGTCAAGGAGGAGGCGACCATCGCCCTCCAGCAGGTCGAGCGGCTGACCGATGTGGTGCAGCGGCTGCTCACCAACCAGCGGGACCAGCACAGCCCGACCGTGGTCTCCTTCGACCTGGACGACGTGATCAAGCAGCAGGTGGAGGAGTGGAGCCCCTCGCTGCGCGACACCCGGCGCCTGCTGCGGATCGAGGGCCTGCGCGGCGCCCGGGTGCTCGGCACCCCCGGCACCGTGGCCCAGGTGCTCGCCACCCTGCTCGAGAACTCGCTGATGCACGGCGCGGGCACCATCACGCTGCGGGTACGTCCGCTGGGCAACTCGGTGGTCACCGAGGTGCAGGACGAAGGCGCGGGCGTCCCGCCGGAGCTGGGCAACCGGGTGTTCGAACGGGCGGTCAGCGGGCGCAACTCCACCGGTATCGGCCTGGCCGTGGCGCGCGACCTGGTGGAAGCGGACGGCGGCCGTCTCGAGCTGCTCTCGCTCCGGCCGCCGGTGTTCGCGCTCTTCCTCGGCCGCGCGGAGCCCGAGGAGTAGCAGCCGCTACTTCGCCAGGGTCTGGCTGCCCTCGGTGGCCAGCACCAGCTCGGCCTCGGTCACCACGGCCGGCTCGGTCTCGGCCAGTTCGGGCAGGGCCTTGAACACCCAGGTGCGGTAGGAGAAGAAGCGGAAGACCGTGCCCACCGCGAGGCCGACCACGTTCTTGGCGATCAGCTGGGCGGTGTGGGAGGTGTAGTCGAGCACGTGCACCGAGAAGGCCAGGATGCCGTTCTCGATCAGCAGCCCTATTCCGCTGAAGATCAGGAAGAGCGTGATCTCCCGCTTGCGGGAGGCCGCGTCGCGGTCGCGGTACAGCCAGTACCGGTAGCCCAGGTAGTTGGTGCCGATCGCCACGGCCGTGGCGATGACGCCGGCGAGCGAGTTGATCCAGCCGGTGCCCTGGAGACAGGCCCAGAACACTCCGGCGTTGACGACCACGCCGCCGAGCCCGACGATGCCGAACTTGATCACTTCACCCGACAGGCCCCGGAGCCGCTGGAACAGCGAAGGGGCGGGGCTGGCGGTCGTGGTCATAAGCGGGCGTACTCCTGCACATGATCGGATAGTGCGTATCAGGCTCCGGCCATCCAGGCTACTCGCTCCCCAACGGCCCACTGCCGCCCAGGGGTCTGTGAACGGCCCGCGCAGCCCCGGCACACTGCCCCCGCACCACCTGCGCACCGCGATGACCGGCCCGGATATCCTTGGGGCGTGACTCTTGCGGGCAAGGCAAATTTTCCAGTGGTCGGCATGATCGGCGGTGGGCAGCTGGCCCGCATGGCACACCAGGCGGCCATCCCGCTGGGTGTCAGGTTCCGCCTCCTCGCGGACACCCCGCAGGACTCCGCCTCCCAGGTCGTCTCCGACGTGGTCCTCGGTGACTACCGCGACCTGGAGACGCTGCGCCGCTTCGCGGCCGGCTGCGACGTGATCACCTTCGACCACGAGCACGTGCCCACCGAGCACCTGCGCGCCCTGCAGGCCGAGGGCATCGCCGTCCGTCCCGGCCCGGACGCCCTGGTGAACGCCCAGGACAAGGGCGTCATGCGCGCCAAGCTGGACTCCATCGGCGCCCCCTGCCCGCGCCACCGCCTGGTCGCCGACCCGGCGGACGTGACCGCGTTCGCGGCCGAGCTCATGGGGGGCCAGGGCGAAGCCCTGTCGAGCGAGGGTGGCGGTGGGCGACGGGCGGGCGGCTACCCCGTCGTACTCAAGACCGTCCGGGGCGGCTACGACGGCAAGGGCGTCTGGGTCGTCGACAACGAGGAGGAGGCCCACGCGCCGTTCCTCGCCGGCGTGCCCGTCCTCGCCGAGGAGAAGGTCGACTTCCTGCGCGAGCTCGCGGCCAACGTGGTCCGCTCGCCCAGCGGCCAGGCCGTGGCCTACCCCGTGGTGGAGAGCATCCAGGAGAACGGCGTCTGCGCCGAGGTCACCGCCCCCGCCCCCGAGCTCGACCCGTCGCTGGCCGCCGAGGCGCAGGCCCTCGCCCTGCGGATCGCCGGCGAGCTGGACATCACCGGCCACCTGGCCGTCGAGCTGTTCCAGACCAAGGACGGCCGCATCCTGGTCAACGAGCTCGCGATGCGCCCGCACAACTCCGGCCACTGGTCGCAGGACGGCGCCGTCACCTCGCAGTTCGAGAACCACATCCGGGCCGTGCTCGACCTCCCGCTGGGCGACCCGCGCCCGCGCGCCAAGTGGACCGTCATGGTCAACGTGCTGGGCGGCGACTACCCGGACATGTACCACGCCTTCCTGCACTGCATGGCCCGTGACCCCGGGCTCAAGATCCACATGTACGGGAAGGACGTGAAGCCCGGCCGCAAGGTCGGCCACGTCAACGTCTTCGGGGACGACCTCGACGACGTCCGCGAGCGCGCCCGCCACGCGGCCGCCTACCTGCGAGGAACGATCACCGAATGACTGCACCTCTCGTCGGCATCGTCATGGGCTCCGACTCCGACTGGCCCGTGATGGAGGCCGCCGCCCAGGCGCTGGACGAGTTCGAGATCCCGTACGAGGTGGACGTCGTCTCCGCGCACCGGATGCCGCGCGAGATGATCGCGTACGGCGAGCGGGCGCACGAGCGCGGCCTGAAGGCGATCATCGCCGGTGCGGGCGGGGCGGCCCACCTGCCCGGCATGCTCGCCTCGGTGACGCCGCTGCCGGTGATCGGCGTGCCGGTGCCGCTGCGCTACCTGGACGGCATGGACAGCCTGATGTCGATCGTGCAGATGCCCGCCGGCGTGCCGGTGGCCACCGTCTCGATCGCCGGTGCCCGCAACGCCGGCCTGCTGGCCGTCCGGGTGCTGGCCGCCTTCGACGCCGAACTGGCCGAGAAGATGGTCGAGTTCCAGGCCGAGCTGAACACCCAGGCCACCGAGAAGGGCAAGAAGCTGCGCGCCAAGGTGGCCGGCTCGGCCGCCTTCGGCTTCGGCAAGTGAGCTGACACGTCAGCCCCGTTCTGCCGCTGCGAAGCGGTAGAACGGGGGCCATGACTACTGAACTGCTGGACCAGGCCAGGGCCCTCCTCCGCGACACCCCGGTGGTGGACGGCCACAACGACCTCCCCTGGGCGATGCGCTGCCAGGCCGGCTACGACCTCGACGCCGTGGACCTCGCGGGCGACCAGAGCGAGCGCCTGCACACCGACCTGGCCCGGCTGCGCGCGGGCGGGGTGGGCGGGCAGTTCTGGTCGGTCTACGTCCGCACCGACTACACCGGTGACCAGGCCGTCAGCGGCACCCTGGAGCAGATCGACTTCGTCCGGACGCTGACCGAGCGCTACCCGGACCAGCTGCGGCTCGCGCTCACCGCCGACGACATGGAGACCGCCCGCGCCGAGGGCCGGATCGCCTCGCTGATGGGCGCCGAGGGCGGACACAGCATCAACTCCTCGCTGGCCACCCTGCGCTCCCTGCAGCGCCTGGGCGTGCGGTACATGACGCTCACCCACAACGACAACCTGCCGTGGGCCGACTCGGCCACCGACGAGCCGGTGCTCGGCGGGCTGAGCGAGTTCGGCGAGGAGGTCGTCCGGGAGATGAACCGGATCGGCATGCTGGTCGACCTCAGCCACGTCTCCGCCGACACCATGCGGCACGCGATGCGGGTCACCTCGGCGCCGGTGATCTTCTCGCACTCCTCCGCGCGCGGCGTCTGCGACCACCCGCGCAACATCCCCGACGACGTGCTGGCCGCCCTGCCGGGCAACGGCGGCGTCGCGATGGTGACCTTCGTGCCGAAGTTCATCCTGCCCGCAGCCGTGGCGTGGACGGCGGCGGCGGACGAGAACATGCGGGCGCACGGCTTCCACGCCCTGGACACCACGCCCGAGGCGATGGCCCGCCACCGCGTCTTCGAGGCCGCCAACCCGCGCCCGCGCGCCTCCGCCTCGACGGTGGCCGACCACCTCGACCACATGCGCGAGCTGGCCGGCATCGACCACCTCGGCATCGGCGGCGACTTCGACGGCACCGCGTTCGTCCCGGACGGCCTGGACGACGTGGCCGGCTACCCGAACCTGATCGCCGAACTGCTGCGCCGGAACTGGTCGCAGGCCGACCTGGCCAAGCTCACCTGGCACAACGCGGTGCGAGTGCTGCGCGACGCCGAGGCCGTGGCCGCCAAAGGCTAGAGCAGCGGCAGCTCGATGGCCGGGCACTTGTCCATGACCATGTCCAGACCGGCGGCGCGGGTGCGCTCGTAGGCGGCCTGGTCGATCACGTCGAGCTGGAACCAGACGGCCTTGGCGCCCTTCGCCACCGCCTCGTCGGCGATGCCACCGGCCAGCGAGGAGTTCACGAAGACGTCCACCACGTCGACGTCGAAGGGGATGTCGGCCAGGCTCGGGTACCCCTGCTCGCCGAGCACCGTCTCGGCGGCGGGGTGCACGGGCACCACCCGCTTGCCCGCCTTCTGCAGGACGCGGGCGACGCCGTAGGCGGCCCGGCGGGTGTTGGTGGACAGGCCGACCACGGCCCAGGTGTCTCCGGTGTCCTTGAGGATGCGCCGGACGGTCGCGTCGTCTCCGTAGCTCATACCAGCCCCAACACCCGCTCCCGGCAGGGCTATTCCACCGTCGGCCGGCCCATGGCGCGGTAGCTCCAGCCGGCCGCGCGCCAGCGGTCGGCGTCCAGCACGTTCCGCCCGTCGAGCACTCGGCGCTCGGCCACCACGGCGCCGAGCACGGCCGGGTCCAGCTCGCGGAACTCCTGCCACTCGGTCAGGTGCAGCACCACGTGCGCGCCCTCGGCGGCCTCCAGCGGGGAGTCGGCGTAGGTGAGGGAGGGGAACATCTTGCGGGCGTTGTCCATCGCCTTGGGGTCGTAGACCGTGACCTGGGCGCCCTGGAGCTGGATCTGCGCGGCGACGTTCAGCGCGGGGGAGTCGCGGATGTCGTCCGAGTTGGGCTTGAAGGCGGCGCCGAGCACGGCGACCCGGCGGCCCAGGAAGCCGCCGCCGCACTGCTCGCGGGCCAGCTCCACCATCTTGGAGCGGCGCCGCATGTTGATCGAGTCCACCTCGCGCAGGAAGGTGAGCGCCTGGTCGGCGCCCAGCTCGCCCGCGCGGGCCATGAAGGCGCGGATGTCCTTGGGCAGGCAGCCGCCGCCGAAGCCGAGTCCGGCCTGCAGGAACTTGCCGCCGATCCGGGGATCGTGGGCGAGCGCCTGGCTCAGCTGGACCACGTCGGCGCCCGCGTTCTCGCAGACCTCGGCCATCGCGTTGATGAAGGAGATCTTGGTGGCGAGGAAGGAGTTGGCGGCGGCCTTGACCAGCTCGGAGGTCGGGTAGTCGGTGACCACGAACGGCACGCCCGCAGCGATCGGCGTCGCGTACACCTCGCGCAGCAGCTCCTCGGCCCGGCCCTCGCGCACGCCGACCACGATCCGGTCCGGGTGCAGGGTGTCGCCGACGGCGTAGCCCTCGCGCAGGAACTCCGGGTTCCAGGCCAGCTCGGCCGCCGCGCCCACGGGGGCCAGCGCGGCGAGCCGCTCGGCCAGCCGGCTCGCGCTGCCGACCGGCACGGTGGACTTGCCGACCACCAGGGTCGGGCGGGTCAGGTACGGGGCGAGCGAGTCGAGCGCGGAGTCCACGTACGACATGTCGGCCGCGAACTCGCCCTTCTTCTGCGGGGTGTTGGTGCAGATGAAGTGGACGTCGCCGAACTCGGCGGCCTCCTGGTACGAGGTGGTGAAGCGCAGCCGCCCGGTCGACCCCTGGTGCCCCGCGGTGTGCCGCACCAGCAGCTCCTCCAGGCCCGGCTCGTACATCGGCACCCGGCCGGACGCCAGCATGGCGACCTTCTCCGGGACGATGTCCAGGCCGAGCACCTCGAAGCCGAGCTCCGCCATGCAGGCGGCGTGCGTCGCGCCGAGGTAGCCGGTGCCGATCACGGTGATGCGCAGAGTCACGTGCTACCCCTAAGTCCGTCCTACTTGCAGCCCTCGATGGTAGTCGTCGGTTTCGGAAGCCCAGAACGGTGTCGCGCATGTCACGTACGGGGTAGGCAGAGGAGAACCCTAGAATTAGGATCTACTTAACGGTAATTAACTAGCCGGTAGTTATCTGAGTCCGGCGGGACAGACATAAGGGGCGAGCAGATGGCGGGCACCTCGGACTTCGATCTCTTCCGGCTCTCGGAGGAGCACGACATGCTGCGGGAGGCGGTGCGCTCCCTGGCTGAGGCGAAGATCGCCCCGTACGCCGCCGAGGTCGACGAGCAGGGCCGCTTCCCGCAGGAGGCGCTGGACGCGCTGCAGGCCAACGACCTGCACGCGGTGCACGTGCCGGAGGAGTACGGCGGCGCCGGTGCCGACGCGCTGGCCACCGTCATCGTGATCGAGGAGGTCGCCCGCGTGTGCGCCTCCTCCTCCCTCATCCCGGCCGTCAACAAGCTCGGCTCGCTGCCGGTGCAGCTCTCCGGCTCGGAGGAGCTGAAGCAGAAGTACCTGGGCGCGCTGGCCCGCGGCGAGGGCATGTTCTCGTACTGCCTCTCCGAGCCGGACGCCGGTTCGGACGCGGCCGGCATGAAGACCCGCGCGGTGCGCGACGGTGACTTCTGGGTGCTCAACGGCGTGAAGCGCTGGATCACCAACGCGGGCGTCTCCGAGTTCTACACCGTGATGGCCGTGACCGACCCCGAGAAGCGCTCCAAGGGCATCTCGGCGTTCGTGGTCGAGAAGGGCGACGAGGGCGTCTCCTTCGGCGCGCCGGAGAAGAAGCTCGGCATCAAGGGCTCGCCGACCCGCGAGGTCTACCTGGACAACGTCCGCATCCCGGCGGACCGCATGATCGGCGAGGAGGGCACCGGCTTCGCCACCGCGATGAAGACGCTGGACCACACCCGCGTCACCATCGCCGCCCAGGCCATCGGCATCGCCCAGGGCGCCCTCGACTACGCCGCCGGGTACGTCAAGGAGCGCAAGCAGTTCGGCAAGCCGATCGGCGAGTTCCAGGGCATCCAGTTCATGCTCGCGGACATGGCGATGAAGCTCGAGGCCGCCCGCCAGCTGACCTACGCGGCCGCCGCCAAGTCGCAGCGCACCGACTCCGACCTGACCTTCTTCGGCGCCGCGGCCAAGTGCTTCGCCTCCGACGCGGCGATGGAGATCACCACGGACGCCGTCCAGCTGCTCGGCGGCTACGGCTACACCCGGGACTACCCGCTGGAGCGCATGATGCGCGATGCCAAGATCACCCAGATCTACGAGGGCACGAACCAGGTGCAGCGGATCGTCATGGCGCGCAACCTTCCGTAGGTCTCGCCAGTCTCAGTAGTGCCGCTCAGCAGCCGAAGGGCGCCCCTCCCGGGGCGCCCTTCGGTGTTTCCGCACCAACCACTGCCACTCGAGAACAGAGTGCGCCCCCGGAGTGCCGGAAGAGCGAGCGGCGCGCGGCGCGGCGCGCAAGCTCCTCCGGACGGGTGCGCCGGAGTGACCTCGGGCCTGCCTACTTGGCGTCGGGGACGGGGGTGTCGTTCTTGATCGCGTCGAAGACCTGCTTGGACTTCGCCTGGTCCCACTTGACGGCGGACTCCCCGGTGGGGGTGCGGTAGTCCGCGTTGGCGATCGGCACGGTGATGGACTTGCCGTTGCCACCGGTGACGGACTTCATCGCCATGAAGAGCGAGCCCAGGTCGGTCAGCCCGGCGTCGTCGTCCACGATCAGGGTGCCCAGGCCCGAGCTGATCAGCGGGTAGAGGGTGAAGGGGTTGAGCACCGTGGCGGGGGAGGCGGCCTGCTTGGCCAGGGCGCTGAGGAACTTCTGCTGGTTGCGCATCCGGCCCAGGTCCTGGTCGGCCTGCTGGTGCCGCTCGCGGACGAAGGCGAGCGACTGCGCGCCGTTCAGGGTCTGGCAGCCGGCCTTGAGGTTGAGCCCGGAGTCCTTGTCGGAGATGTCCTTGTCGATGCACATGTCCACCCCGCCGACCGCGTCCACGATGCCGACGAAGCCCGCGAAGCCGATCTCCGCGTAGTGGTCGATGTGGATGCCGGTGTTGGTCTCCACGGTCTGCACCAGCAGCTTGCCGCCGCCGTTGTTGAAGGCCGCGTTGATCTTCGAGGTGGTCTGCGGGACGGTCTTCCCGTTGCCGTTGGTGTTCTGGTGCGCGGGGATCGGCACCCAGGAGTCACGCGGGATCGACATCAGGGTGTTCCCGTTGTCCCCGATGTGCAGGACCATCATCGAGTCGGAGCGCTTGCCCGAGTCCGAGCCGGTGTGCAGCGCGTCCTTCTCGCCGTCGCTGAGGCCGTCCCGGCTGTCCGAGCCGACGATCAGCCAGTTGGTGCCCTTCCCGGCGGCCGGCTTGCCCGGGTAGGAGGCGAGCACGTTCTCGTGGTTCAGCTTGCCGCTGGCCCAGAAGTACGTGCCGACGGTGGTCACCAGCAGCGCGCCGACCAGGGCCAGCGCGGAGACCTTGACGATCCGCTTGCGCGGCCACCGCGAACGGGCCGGCCGGCCGGGGGGTATCGGCGCGCCGGGCCCGCCGGGCCGCACCGGCGCACCCGGGCCGCCGGGCTGCGGCTGCCCGTACTGCTGCGGCTGGCCGTACTCGGGCTGCCGGCCGTACTGCTGGGGCTGCCCGTACTCGGGCTGCCGGCCGTACTGCGGCTGCCCGTACTGCTGCGGGGGCTCCTGCTGGGGCCGGGGCCGGGCGCCCGGGCCGCGCGGGTTCAGGCCCGGGGGCAGCGGTGGCTCGGCCGGGGTGCCGCCGTACTGCTGCCCGTACCCGCCGTCGCCCTGACCGTACGAGCTGCCGCCGCCGCTCGGGCGGCCCTCCTGCCACGTGTTCATGTGGGGAAGGATGCCCGAAACCGCCCGGCGGTACTTACCCCGGGGCCCCCATCGGCCTGCTTGTAGCAGTTTTGATGCACGGGGCGGACGCCCCGGCGAAGCTGTCCCGGCGACCCTGACGCACGGGAAGGAAACCCCTAGGGGGACGGCCCCCGATCCCGTACATCCACCGCAGCCCGGCTTCCTCCCGGCGGATGACGAAGCGGCCCGGGCCAGCTCCTAACGTGGTTCTTATCCCACCGCACCGGCCTGGCGGCGACACCGCAAGGGGGGCAGCACGGTGGGGCCAGCTCCAGTGGAAGACGGCAGCCAGCACCATGTCGGGGGACGGGTGCGCTCGGTCAGTCTGGAGCCCGACGGGTGGACCACAGTACTTAGGAGACTCCAGTGACGACGGCAACTACGGCCGTGCCCAGTTCGCACCCCGGTGGCCGGAGCGCCCCGGCCGCCTCCGCGCGGAGCGTGACCAAGGCCTACGGCGCGGGGGAGACGCGGGTGACCGCACTGGACTCCGT
Organism: Kitasatospora sp. NPDC002227; assembly: GCF_040296285.1. Taxonomy (NCBI): domain Bacteria; kingdom Bacillati; phylum Actinomycetota; class Actinomycetes; order Kitasatosporales; family Streptomycetaceae; genus Kitasatospora; species Kitasatospora sp. NPDC002227. The sequence goes on along the minus strand of NZ_JBEOWY010000007.1, from coordinate 23,528 downwards.
GGACGTGGACATCGAGCGTGGCCGCTTCACCGCGATCATGGGCCCCTCCGGGTCCGGCAAGTCGACGTTGATGCACTGCCTCGCCGGGCTCGACACGGTCTCGGCGGGCCAGATCTGGGTCGGCGGCACCGAGATCACCGGCCTCAAGGACAAGCAGCTCACCCGGCTCCGCCGGGACAAGATCGGCTTCATCTTCCAGGCGTTCAACCTGCTGCCCACGCTCAACGCGCTGGAGAACATCACGCTCCCGATGGACATCGCCGGCCGCAAGCCGGACCAGGCCTGGCTCGACCAGGTGGTGGCCACCGTCGGCCTGGCCGACCGCCTGAGGCACCGCCCGACCCAGCTCTCCGGCGGCCAGCAGCAGCGCGTCGCGGTGGCCCGTGCCCTGGCCGCCCGCCCCGAGATCATCTTCGGCGACGAGCCCACCGGTAACCTCGACTCCCGCTCCGGCGCCGAGGTGCTGACCTTCCTACGCCGCTCGGTCGACGAGCTCGGCCAGACCATCGTCATGGTCACCCACGACCCGGTCGCCGCCTCCTACGCGGACCGCGTGCTCTTCCTCGCGGACGGCCGGATCGTCGACGAGATGCACGCCCCGACGGCCGACTCCGTCCTCGAGCGCATGCGCCGTTTCGACGGCAAGCGCACGAGCTGAGCGGGGGCCGGTCATGCTGCTCAAGACATCCCTACGGAGCTTCTTCGCCCACAAGGGGCGGATGGTGCTCTCCCTGCTGGCCATCGTGCTGTCCGTCGCCTTCGTCTCGGGCACCCTGGTCTTCTCCAACACCGCCACCGGCACCTTCGACAAGCTCTTCGCCACCACCGCCTCCGACATCTCCGTCCAGCCCGCCGAGGACAAGGTCCTCAAGGACGGCCCGCGGGGCGGCAAGCCCGTCGTGCTCCCGGTGGCCACCGCGCAGAAGGTGGCGGCCCTCCCGGGGGTGAAGACGGCGGTCGGCGAGGTGTTCACCCACAGCGCCACCCTGGTCGACCCGACCACCAACAAGGCCGTCGGCCCGACCACCGGCGCCCCCACCATCACCGGGAACTGGGTCGAGACCCCGCGCAAGTCCCTGGACATCACCTCCGGCGCCGCCCCCAAGGGCAGCGACCAGATCGTGCTGGACGCGGACACCGCCAAGAAGGCCAAGCTCCAGCTCGGCAGCAAGCTGCGGGTCATCACCGACAGCGGCAACTACGACTTCACGATTTCCGGCATCGCCACCTTCCGGACCACCAACCCCGGTGCCGCCCTCGCCTTCGTGGACACCGAGACGGCCCAGAAGGACTTGATCGGTGCCACCGCCTTCACCTCGGTCGAGGTCTTCGGCGACGGCAGCCGCAGCGACGAGCAGCTCAAGGCCGATGCCCTGAGCAGCCTCGGCAGCGCCTACCAGGTCAAGACCGCGCAGGAGCAGAAGGACGAGAACAACAAGGGCGTCGGCGGCTTCCTGGGCTTCATGAAGTGGGCCATGCTGGGCTTCGCCGCGGTCAGCGCGCTGGTCGGCGGGTTCCTGATCGTCAACACCTTCTCGATGCTGGTCGCCCAGCGCACCCGGGAGATCGGCCTGCTCCGGGCGATCGGCGGCAGCCGCAGCCAGGTCAACCAGTCGGTGATGATCGAGTCCCTGCTGCTCGGCGTGGTCGGCTCCACCCTCGGCATCGGGGCCGGGCTCGGGCTCGCCAAGCTGCTCATCCTGCTGATGAAGGCCGCCGGGATGGACCTGACGGCCGCCACGCTCGAGATCGACTGGACCGTCCCGGCCGCCGGGTACGCGGTCGGCATCATCGTGACCCTGATCGCCGCCTGGTTCCCGGCCCGCCGGGCCGGGAAGATCTCCCCGATCGCGGCCCTGCGGGACCACGGCACCCCGGCCGAGGCCAAGGCCAACCGGATCCGGGCCGCCGTCGGCCTGGTGCTCACGGCGGGCGGCGCCGCCATGCTGGCCGGTGCCGCCACCGTGACCGACGCGGCCCAGGGCGGGATGCTGCTGGCCGGCGGCGTGCTGCTCACCCTGATCGGCTTCGTGGTGCTCGGCCCGCTGCTGGCCACCGCGGTGATCCGGGTGCTCGGCGCCCTCCTGCCCGCGCTGTTCGGTCCGTCCGGCCGGCTGGCCCAGCGCAACGCCATGCGCAACCCGCGCCGGACGGGCGCCACCGCGGCGGCCCTGATGATCGGCCTGGCCCTGGTCACCGGAGCCTCCATCTTCACCTCCTCGACGGTCAGCTCGACCAACGCCCAGATCGACAAGTCCGTCGGCGCCGACTACATCGTCTCCACGGGCAACGGCAGTCCGCTCACCCCGGCCATGGTCAAGGCGGCCCAGGCCACCTCGGGCCTGGCCCACCTCACCGAGCAGAAGGCCGTCCCGGCCGCCGTCACCAGCCCGGACGGCACCACCACCGAGCGGGGCCTGACCGTGGTCTCGCCGAGCTTCACCAGCGACTTCAAGCTCCCGGTGAAGTCCGGCAGCGCCGACACGATCAGCACCGGCGGCATCTCGGTGGACGAGGACTTCGCCGCCCAGCACCACATCGCCCTCGGCGACAGGCTCGCGGTCGACTACGGCCACGGGCACACCCAGAGCCTCCCGGTCGGCCTGATCGTGCAGAAGGGCAACTCGCTCTTCGACGGCAACTTCTTCACCGGCATCTCCACCGTCGCCAAGGCCCTCCCGGCCGACCGGATGCCGGGCGACGCCGCCCTGTTCGGCACCGCCGCCGCCGGCAGCGACAAGGCCCAGGTGCTCGACGCCCTGCAGAAGTCGCTCGCGGAGTACCCGCAGCTCATGGTCAAGGACCAGGCGGGGTACAAGGAGATCGTCCAGAGCCAGCTCAACACCCTGCTCTACATGATCTACGGCCTGCTGGGCCTGGCGATCGTCGTCGCGGTGCTCGGCGTGGTCAACACGCTGGCCCTCTCGGTGGTCGAGCGCACCCGGGAGATCGGCCTGCTGCGGGCGATCGGGCTGTCCCGCCGCCAGCTGCGCCGGATGATCCGCCTGGAGTCCGTGGTGATCGCGGTCTTCGGCGCGGTGCTAGGCACCGGCCTGGGCCTGGCCTGGGGCATCACCGCCCAGCGGGTCCTCTCCACCAAGGGCCTCGACACCCTGAGCGTGCCGACCACCACGATCGTCTCGATCCTGGTCGCCTCCGCCCTGGTCGGTCTGTTCGCCGCTCTCCTCCCGGCCTTCCGGGCAGGCAGGATGAACGTCCTGGCGGCCATCGCCACGGACTGACCCACCGCCGCACGGCCGGCCACCGCCCACCCCGGGCGGTGGCCGGCCGCGTTCCCGGCCAGGGCCGGTCCGACGCTACGGGCAGCTGATCGCGTCCCCGCTGTCGGCCGAGACCACCGGAGCCGGAGCCTGCGTCGGGGCCTGCGTCGGGCTCGGCTTGGGCGAGCGAGCCGGGGGAGGTGTCGGAGCCGTCGAGGGCTTGACCGCCGTCACGCCGAGGTAGTCGCTTCCCGCGACCACCTGCATGGTCGGCCCGAGGCCCGGGACGGGGGTCAGCTGGGCCGCGGGCAGCGCCGCGGCCAGCGTCTTGACCGACTCGTCCCAGCGCGGGTCGTAGCGGATCACCGTCCGCGCCACGTTCCCGGTGTTGGCCGGCACCCCGGAGGTCGCGAAGCCGACCCGCCGCAAGTCCCCGTCCACCCGCGCCCCGAGCCCGACCACCCCGGCGCCGTTCAGCACCTGCACCCGGATCTGCCCCGGCGGCACCGCGCCAGCCGTCGGCGCGGGAGTCACCACCGGCGAAGGCGCGGCCGATGCGCGCTCGGTCAGCGGACGCCCGGAGCGCAGCGCGCCGAACAGCGCCTTGGCCCCCGGCTCGTCCCACAGCACCGTCGAGCCCCACCCCGGCACCTGGTGGTCCACGTCGGAGAGCGGCACGGTGGTGAAGTCCGCGTTCGCCGCGGAGAAGTCCTTGAGCCGGGTGGCCAGGGCCAGCAGGTCCGCCGAGGTCAGCTCCTGGTCCGCCTTGACCGAGCTCAGCACGCTGCTCACCACCCGCCCGAGCTTCGCCGGGTCGAGCAGGGTGCCACCGGCGGTCGCCTGGTGCAGCAGCTGGGCCAGGAACCTCTGCTGCCGGTGCATCCGCCCCAGGTCGGAGCTGCCGTCCACGTGCCGGGCGCGGACGTACTTGAGCGCACCGGCCCCGTCCAGCCGGGTCGTCCCGGCCGGCAGGTCGAGCCCCGAGTAGTCGTCCTTGAGCGGTTTGGCGGTGCAGACCGCGACCCCGCCCAGCGCGTCCACGGTGGAGACGAAGCTGAGGAAGTTGACCTGCAGGTAGTGGTCGATCCGCAGGCCGGTGTTCTGCTCGACCGTCCGGACGGTGAGCGGGGCGCCGCCCATCCCGTAGGCCGCGTTGATCTTGCCCTGCCCGCTCGGCACCTGCCGCCCGGTGGCCTGGTCCCGGTGCGCGGGGATGGTCACGTACGAGTCGCGCGGGATGCTCACCACGCTGGCCCGGCCGCCGTCCTTCGAGAGCTGCACCAGCATCATCGTGTCGGTGCAGTGGCAGGGCTCGCCGCCCGCGTGCAGCACGTTCTTCAGGACGTCCTCGGGGATTCCCTCGCGCTCGTCGGTGCCCACCACCAGGAAGGTGGTCGCGCCGTCGTCGGCCGGCCGGTCGCCGCCCCCGCCGAAGGCGTCCACCCGGCCGATCGAGGTGTCCACCCCGTTCAGCACCACCCAGCCACCGCAGGAGGTGGCCAGCACCGCTACCGAGACCGCGCCGGCCAGCCATCGGCCCCACCGGCGGCGGGGACGGGCGGGCGGGCGCACGCGTGAGGGAGGCATCTTTCGGATGGTAGGCGCGGCGCCCGGCCGGGCCGCCGGGACGCGCCGGGACACGCGAACCGACCAGCCGAAACGTTCCGCCGCCCGGCCGTGCTTGACGCCCTGCACCGAACGTCCCCGGAACCGGCGCCGAGCCTCCACCCCGGACCTGACAAGGCGCGCCGACCGCCGGTACCGTTGGCCCCGATGAACACCATGAACACCCAGGCTGCTGAGGAGCTGCCGGCGGTCTCCGTGATCATGCCGGTGCTCGACGAAGAACGCCACCTGCGCGCCGCCGTCCGGCACATCCTCGAACAGGACTACGCCGGCGAGATGGAGGTGGTGATCGCGCTCGGCCCGTCCAAGGACCGCACCGACGAGATCGCCGCCGAGCTGGCCGCCGAGGACCCCCGGGTCCGGACGGTGCCCAACCCGACCGGCCGTACCCCCGCCGGGCTGAACGCCGCCATCCGCGGCTCCCGCCACCCGATAATCGTCCGGGTGGACGGCCACGGCCTGCTCACCCCCGGCTACATCACCACGGCCGTCCGCCTCCTCGGCGAGATGGAGGCGGCCAACGTCGGCGGCATCATGCACGCCGAGGGCGAGACCGAGTGGGAGAAGGCCGTCGCGGCCGCCATGACCTCCAAGATCGGGGTCGGCAACGCCGCCTTCCACACCGGCGGCCTGGCCGGCCCGGCCGACACCGTCTACCTGGGCGTCTTCCGCCGCGAGGTGCTGGAGAAGCAGGGCGGGTACAACGAGGAGTTCATCCGGGCCCAGGACTGGGAGCTGAACTACCGGATCCGCCAGGACGGCGGCCTGATCTGGTTCACCCCGCAGCTGCGCGTCACCTACCGGCCCCGGCCGAGCGTGCGGGCCCTGGCCAAGCAGTACAAGGACTACGGCCGCTGGCGCCGGGTCGTCACCCGCTACCACCGCGGCTCGGTCAACCTGCGCTACCTCGCGCCCCCGGCGGCGCTGCTGGGCGTGGTCGGCGGCCTGGTGCTGGGCGCGGCCGTGCACCCCGCGTTCTTCGTGCTGCCCGCCGGCTACCTGCTCGGCATCGTCGGCGGCTCGGTGGTGGAGGGCCGCGGCCTGTCCGCCAAGGCCTGGCCGCAGCTCCCGGTGGCCCTCGCCACCATGCACCTGAGCTGGGGCTTCGGCTTCCTCACCTCCCCGCGCTCGCTGGCCCGCAAGGTCATCGCCGCCACCCCGGGCCACCAGGCCCCGGCCGCCGCCGAGGCCAAGTAGGCCCACCCCGGAAAGGCCGATTCCCCCACGGGGAGTCGGCCTTCGCCGTTATCTTCGGCGCCATGCAGAACATGGGTGGGGCGGCCCGTACGCGGGTGCGGATCGAAGCGACGGCGGACGTCGACGAGCGGGCGGTGATCGGGCCGGACAGTACGGTCTGGCACCTGGCCCAGGTACGGGAGGGGGCCGAGATCGGGGCCGAGTGCATCATCGGCCGGGGCGCGTACGTCGGGCCCGGGGTGCGGATCGGCGACCGGGTGAAGCTGCAGAACCACGCGCTGGTGTACGAGCCGGCGGTGCTCGAGGACGGAGTGTTCGTCGGCCCGGCCGCCGTGCTGACCAACGACCTCTACCCGCGCTCGGTGGACGTGGACGGCAAGCTCAAGCGCGGGGACGACTGGCACGCCAAGGGCGTGACCCTGCGCGAGGGCTGCTCGATCGGCGGCCGGGCCGTCCTGGTCGCGGGGGTGACCGTCGGCCGCTGGGCCCTGGTCGCGGCCGGTGCGGTGGTGCACCGCGACGTCCCCGACTTCGCCCTGGTCGCCGGAGTCCCGGCCCGCCGCCTCAAGTGGGTCGGCCGGGCCGGTGAGCCCCTGGAGCCGCTGGGCGAGGGCCGCTGGCGCTGCCCGCGCACCGGCGAGGAGTACCTCGAGACGGACGGCCTGCTCAGCCAGGCCTGACGACCTGGCCCCGGGACGGTGTGTCCGGCCCCGGCTGTGCGGCCGGGGCCGTCCGCGTCACCAGGTGTAGATGCCGCCCTGGGAGACGACGTGCATGCAGCTCCTCTCGTTGCCCGCCGTGTCGAGGTCGCCCGCCGACTTGGGGGCGCCGGTCGGGGCCGCGGTGGGGGCGGCGGAGCTGCCGCTGCCGCCGGCGGCTCCGGCGGGGAAGGTGCTGCCGCTCGGCCAGTCGGCGCCGATCACCAGGGTGATCCCCTTGGCACTGCCCTGCTTGAGCGCGCTGCCCGGCAGCCCGAGCGCGGCGGCCACGGCCTGGGCGTCGGTGAGCTGGCCGCTGCCGTAGGTGAGCACGGTGCTGGTGTGGCTGCCGGCGTTCGGGCCGGTGGCGGCCTTGGCGAACCCCGCGGAGACCAGGGCCGCCTTGACGTCCCCGGCCCGGCCGGCGGTCGTGGTGCCGTTCTGCACGGTGACGGCGATGGCGTCCTTGGCCAGCTCGCGGATCGGTGCGGCGGCGGCCGTGGTGCCGGCGGTCGGTGAGGGGGAGGCCCCGGCGGAGGACTTGGCCACGCCGTCCAGCGGCTGGTCGGCGATCACCCGCTTCCAGATGTCGGCGGTGGGCGCCTGGTCGAGGACCAGCCGTTCCTTGTCCTTCGGGTCCGTCAGCACCGGCACGGTCAGCGTGGTGGTCCGCTCGGCGGGCACGGCCTTGATGTCGTTGCCCAGGTCGTACAGCTTCTTGATGTCCTTGAGGGGCTTGTCCACCGAGATCGACTTGGTGGCGGCCTCGGCCAGGCCCATCAGCTTGCCCGGGTCGCTGAGCGAGCCGCTCTTCTTGAGCTCGCGCATCAGGGCGCTCAGGTACATGTGGTTGGCCTGGGTGCGGCCGAGGTCCGAGCCCCAGGCGTCGCGGACGCGCAGCCACTGCAGGGCCTGCTCGCCCTTGACGTAGGTGATGCCCTGGGGCAGCTTGAGACCGGTGCCGCCGATGTGCGGGACCTGCCGGTCGTACATGTTGCGGTCGACGCAGACGGGCACCCCGCCGACGGCGTCCGCCATGGTCACCACGCCGGAGAAGTCGACCATCATGTAGTGGTCGATCTCCAGGCCGGTGAGCGAGATCCAGGTGCCGACCACGCAGCCGGGGCCGCCCCGGGCCAGCGCCTCGTTGATCTGGATCCGCTTCTGGGCGGGGAACTGCTGGGTGTTGTCCTCGTTGTGACAGGCCGGCATCGACACCATGGTGTCGCGCGGGATGCTGATCATCGACGCGTTGCTGCGGTCGGCGGATATGTGCAGCAGCATCTGCACGTCGGCCAGGCCGGGCCGGTTCGCGTCACCGGCTGCGCCGCCGAGCTCGACGTCGGCCGGGTTGGAGCGGCTGTCGGTGCCGATTAGCAGGATGTTCAGGGGGGTCTGCCCGGCGGCGTTCGGCTTGGTCTTCACACCGTGCGCGTCGCTCAGGTTGTTCGTCCCGGCCTGGATGTTGTCGTTGAGGTGCTGGTAGTAGAAGTACGCGGCGCCGCAGCCGGCGACCATGGTGAGCGCCACCCCGATGCCGACGGGTTTCAGCCAGCGCTTCCACCCCGTCTTCTTCTTCCGCCGACCGCCGCGCTTCGCGCTGCGTGCCGCCGCCCGACCGCCCGGAAGCGGCTGGGAGCCGGTCGCGGACTGGTCGTCGGATATCGAATCGACGCTGTTGGACATCGCGGTTCCGCCGCCTCTCGTGATCGGGCCCCCGTCGGCCGCTTACCGGAACCTACCGGACGTCACGGCGAGCTCCAGAATTTGTTACATAATCAGAACTATTTGGGGGCAAGGGTTTGACGGTGACATGGCTGGGACATGGCGACCGGTCGGCCGACCGGGCTCACCTGGCGCAGACGTCGCCGTCGTCTGCTTGGACGCGTTGCAAGTCCGTCGGTGTTGCAACCGGTGCGTCGGGCGGTGCTCCCCTCCTGGCCGGGGCCCCGGACCCACTGCCGGTCGGGGTCGCGGTCTCGGTCGCCGTCGGGGTCGCGGTCGCGGTCGGGGCCGCGGTGGCCGGGGGAGCGGTCAGCGAGCGGTCGGTGGCGAGCAGTGCGAAGAGCCGGGCGGCGTCCGGCTGACGGAGCACCAGGTGCTCCTGGTTCCGCGGGTCGTCGAGCACCGGCACGGTGGTGAAGGTGATGCTCCCGGGGCTGACCCGGCCGAGGTCCAGCGCCAGGTCCCTGAGCTTGCCGACGCTGCCGATCGCGCTGTCCACGGTGAGCGCCTTGGTGGCGGCGTCGGCGAGGCTCCAGAGCCGGCCCGGGTCGGTCAGGGTGCCGGTGCTCCTGGCCTTGCGGATCATCGAGCTGACGAACTGCTGCTGCAGCGGGATGCGGGTGAGGTCGCCGCCGTACCCGACCGAGTGCCGGGTGCGTACGAAGGCGAGCGCCTGCTCGCCCTGCACCACGTGCCTGCCCTTGCGCATCACCAGGTGCGAGCCCGGGTCGTCGATGTCCTTGCCGGCGCAGACCTCCACCCCGCCGAGCGCGGTGGAGAGCGTCTTCACGGCCTGGAAGTTGACCATCAGGAAGTGGTCGACCCGCACCCCGGTGAGCTTCTCGACCGTCTTCCAGGTGCAGCCGGGGTCGCGGCCGGCCTGGCCGAGGCTGGTGTTGAACATCGCCCGGCTCTCGGCCGGGGCGGTCCGCCCGCCGCTGCGGCACTCGGGGATGGGCACCATCAGGTCGCGCGGGATGCTCACCACGGTCGCGTTGCTGCGGTCCTTGGCGACGTGGAACAGCAGCGTGGTGTCGGCGTGCCCGGTGCTGCCCTCGTCACCGTACGCGCGGCCGAGGCCCTCGCGGCTGTCGGTGCCGATCATCAGCAGGTTCAGTGCCTCGGTGGTGGCCGGCGGGCGCTCGACGGGATCACCGAGCTCCACCTCGACGGCGGAGATGTTCCGGTCGAAGCGCTGGTACGCGTAGTACGCGCCGCCGCACCCGACGGCGAGTAGCAGGGCGGCGACGCCGGAGGTCCACTTGAGGACCTGTCGGCTGTTCATCCGGACACCCTAGACGAGCGATCGGGACCGGTCGTACACGGTGTGATCGGGCCCACGGGGCAGAAGGGTGCCAAAACGGGCAAAGCGGAAGGGGTGCCCGCCGCCCCGCCGGAGCCGGACCCGTTTCGGGGAGTCGGGCGGCGGAGAGCTGACGGGCACCCCCGGTCGTGGTCAGCCCAGGCGCAGGGTGACCCGCTCCGACTCGATCCGCTTCTCCCACTGGTCCTCGGTCAGCCCCTCGGAGTTTCGGCAGAGCACCACCGAGGCCCCGGCCGCCAGCGGCGCGAGCAGCCCGGCCTCCAGGCCCGGCCAGGTCTCGTACCCGAGCGTGCTGAGCACCCGGCTGCCGGTGGTGAGCCCGAGCCGCTGGGCGCCCTCGCGGGCGAGGTCCACCGTCTGCTGGCCCGTCAACTTCAGTGGCAGGCCGTCCACCTGGGTCTCCAGGGCGGGCGCCGCCGGGTCGACGGGGGAGTACGGCGCGAAGCGGTCGCCCTGGCCGGGCACCTCGGCGGCGTAGTCGAGGAAGCCCTCGGGCCGCTGCGGGAAGCGGCCGCCGAGCGGGCGCAGCGCGAGCGCGACCCGCTCGCCGGGGCAGCTCTGGGCGGTCTCGAGGCCGTCCGGCCCGCTGACCACCAGATCGGTGGTGGCCGGGTCGCCGGCGGGCACCGCCGTGACGCCCACCGACCAGCAGGCCAGCAGCCAGACGGCGCTCTGCCAGTGGGCGGGCAGCAGCAGTGCGGCGCGGTCCTCCGGCCCGGCGTTGAGTTCGTCCTGGAGCAGGTTGGCGGTCTTGGCGACCCAGTTGTCGAAAGTCTTGGCGGAGAGCTCGACTCTCTCGCCGGTCGCGTCGTCGTAGAAGGTCACGAGGGGACGGGAGGGGTCCGCGTCGGAGGCCCCCGCGCGCAGGTATGCGTGCAGCAGCTCGGCGGGGGTGCGGGCGTCGGCAGCGAAAGGCGCAGTCATGGTGCACCCCAGCCTACGACCTCCGACGGTCGCGCCGGGAGGGGAGGCAGGTGGCGGTAACCGGCGTGGCGTCAGGTCCGGTTTGCCCGCATCATCACGATTATGCGCTTCTCCCAGCTTGCCGTCCCCGGTGCCGCCCTCGCCGTCTGCGCGGTGCTCGCCGCCCTCGCCGCCCCGCCCGCCACCGCCGGAGCGCCGCCCGCCGCGCCGGGTGTACGGACCGTGCCGCTGGCCGGTGTTGACGGACTGACGGCCCGTAGCACCGAGCCCTTCTCCCTGCTCGGCGTCAGCTGGGACGACCCCTCCCGGGCCCCGGGCACGGTCGAGGTCCGCACCCGCTCGCTCACCACCGGCCGGTGGAGCGACTGGCGGGCACTGACCGCCGACTCCGAGGACCGGCCGGACGCGGCGGGCAGCCGGGGGAGCACCGCCCCGCTCTGGGTCGGGGCGAGCGACGGGGTGGCGGTCCGGGTGACGGGCGGGGCCCGGACCGCCGGCCTGCGGGCCGAACTGGTCGACCCGGGGCGGGGACCGGCCCGGCGGGCGGCGGGCGGGGACGGGATCGTCTCGCGGGCCCAGTGGGGCGCGGACGAATCGCTGCGCGAGCCGGAGCCCGGGTACACCGGGCCGGTCCGGGTGGTCTTCGTGCACCACACCGACACCGGCAACGACTACTCCTGCTCGGACGCACCGTCACTGATCCGGGCGATCTACCAGTACCACGTCAAGACCAACGGCTGGCGGGACATCGGCTACAACTTCCTGGTCGACCGCTGCGGCACCGTCTACGAGGGCCGCGCCGGAGGCATCGACAAGCCCGTCCTCGGCGCCCACACCCTCGGCTTCAACACCGACTCCGCCGGCATCGCCGCCCTCGGCACCTACGTCTCCACCCCCGCCCCCCAGGCCCAGACCGACGCCATCGCCCGCACCGCCGCCTGGAAGCTCTCCCTCGCCGGCCACACCCCCGCCGAGACGGCCACCCTCACCTCCGCCTCCGACGGCAGCCGCTACAAGAAGGGCACCCAGGCGACCTTCGACGCCATCTCCGGCCACCGCGACGCCTTCAACACCGAGTGCCCGGGCGACGCTCTCTACGCGGCCCTGCCCTCGATGCGGTAGCCCCGTCCGGGGTCTACCGTCCGCGGTGATCGTTCGGCGCGAGCCGGGGCCCGAAGCGAGGAGCGCGGGCCCCCGCCAGCCGCAGCAGCAGGCAGAGCCGGTACCGCTGCCCCCGGTACGGCTCCAGGAGCTCGAGCATCTGGGCGTCGTCGCTGCGCACCCGCCCGGCCAGCGCCCAGCCGACCAGGTTCGGCAGGTGGAAGTCCCCGACCGACACCGCGTCGGCGTCCCCGTTGCTCCGCTGCAGCGTCTCCGCCGCCGTCCATACCCCGACCCCCGGCACGGCCGTCAGCCGCGCGAACGCCGCCTCGTGCCCGAACCCCGAAGCCTCCTCCAGCCGCGCGGCGAGCCGCACGGCGCGGACCACCGTCGCCGCCCGCTTCGGATCCACCCCGGCCCGGTGCCACTCCCAGCTCGGCAGCAGCGCCCACTCCCGCGCCGAGGGCGCGACCCGAAGGCCCGCCGCCGCGGCCGGCCCCGGCGCCGGGGTGCCGAACCGCAGCAGCAGCTCCCGGTACGAGCGGTAGGCCTCGGCCGTGGTGACCTTCTGTTCGAGGATCGCGGGCACCAGCGATTCGAGCACCAGGCCGGTGCGCCCCAACCGCACGCCCGCGTAGGTGCGTTGGGCCTCCCGCAGGGGGCCGGGCGGCACCACGAGTGCGCCCGGATCGTCCTCGGCGCCGAGCATCGCGGGCACTCTTCCGAGCAGCCACTCGGCCCCGGGCCCCCAGGCGGTGGCCGTCACCTCGCCGCCGTGGGCCCGGACCTGCAAGGTCCCGATCCCGCCCGGCGTCCGGCAGGCCCGCCAGAGGGAGCCGTCCCCGGCGCTGCGGTACGACGGATCGGCGGGCCCCCGCCGCAGCGGCAGCAGGGTCCGCGTCACGTCCAGCGGGAAGTCCGGCCGCCAGACCCGTACCGCGCCTTCCTCGGTCATCTGACTTCGACGAACCCCTCGATGCCGCGCGGGGCCCGCGCGGGTGCGGGGGCGGCGGGCCGGCCGACGGCGACCGCGCCCATCGGGTCCCAGCCGGGCGGCAGGTCGAGCACCTCGCGCACGGTGTCACGGCAGAACATGGTCGAGGAGACCCAGGCCGAGCCGTAGCCCTCCCCGGCCAGCGCGACCAGCAGGTTCTGCACCCCCGCCCCGGCCGCCACCACGAACATCTCCCGCTCGGCGGCGGCCCGCCGCGCGTCGGGGTAGCTGTGCGAGCCGTCCATGACGAGGCAGGGCACCACCAGGTACGGCGCCCCGCGCAGCACCTCGCCGCGGGCGGTGCGGCGGGCGATCTTCTCCTCGCTCCAGCCGTCCAGACCGGCCAGATCGCGCCGCCAGGCGGCGAGCATCGCGTCGAGCAGCTCGGTCCGTACCGCGGCCGACTCGACCAGCACGAACCGCCAGGGTGTGGTGTGGTGCGGCGCGGGCGCGGTGACGGCGGCCGCGACGGCGCGGCGGACGGCGCCCGGGTCGACCGGCTCGTCGGTGAACGAGCGCACCGTCCGCCGCAGGGTCACGGCCTCCCGGACGGCCTCAGAGGTGCCGAGCCGGAAGAGGTCCTCGGCGGCCGGCCGGACCAGGGCGGCCGCGCCCGGCCCGTCCTCCTCGGTGACGGCGTCCGCCAGGCCGCGGACCACGGCGACCGGGGTGCCCGTCGCCTTGCCCTTCACCAGGTCGGCGGCGGCGGCCAGTTCGTCGGCGGTCGCGGTGACGGTCATGGCCAGCTCGTTGCCGTGGCTGTCCCGCCGCCCCCGGTGGTCCTCCAGGACTCGCAGCCCGGCCGCGCCGATCGCGACATCGGTGAGGCCGTTGCGCCAGGGGCGGCCGAAGGTGTCGGTGACCAGCACGGCCAGCCGGCGGCCGGTCAGCCGCTGCAGTGCGGCGCGCAGCGTGCGGGCCGAGCGGTCCGGGTCCTCGGGCAGCAGCAGCACGGTGCCGGCCGGGGTGTTGGAGGCGTCGACCCCGGCGGCGGCCATCACCAGGCCGTTGCGGTTCTCCACGATCCGGACGCCGCCGCGGCGGGCCACCACCCGGACGGTCTCCGCGTCGATCGCCGCCTCGCGGTCGTCGGCCCGCACCAGCCGCCCCTCGGCCTTGCTGACGATCTTCGAGGTGACCACCACGACGTCGCCGTCCTCGAAGCCGCCGCACTTCGCGATCAGCTCGGCCAGGTCGTCCCCGGCCGCGACCTCCGGCAGCCCGGCCACGGGGAGCACGGCGAGCTGGTTCACCCGCGCACCTGCCCGGCCAGCTCCAGCGCGGCCCGCGCCATCGCGGCGGTGGCCTCGGGGTCGCTCATCAGCAGTGGTACGGCCCGGCAGGTGATTCCGGCGGCGGTGACCGGCTCGACGGCCGCCGCGTCGGCGGTGTCCACCAGCCAGCCGTCGAGGAGGTCGGGGCCGTAGTGCAGGGCGACGGCCTCGGCGGTGGCCTCGACGCCGACGACGGCCAGCACCTTGTCGGCCATGCCGCGCACCGGCGCGCCGCCGATGATCGGGGAGAGGCCGACCACCGGGGCAGCGGCGGCGGCCACGGCGGCCCGCACGCCGGGCACCGCGAGCACGGTGCCGATGCTGACCACGGGGTTGGACGGCGGCAGCAGGATCACGTCGGCCGCCGCGATCGCCTCGAGCACGCCGGGGGCGGGCTCGGCGGTGTCGGCGCCGACGGCGATGACCGCCTCGGCGGCCACGGCGGCGTGCAGCCTGACCCAGTACTCCTGGAAGTGCACGACCCGCGGGCCGCCCTCGTCGGTGATCCGGACATGCGTCTCGACCCGGTCGTCGGTCATCGGCAGCAGCCGCACCCCGGGCTGCCAGCGGTCGCAGAGCGCCTCGGTGACGGCGCTCAGCGGGTAGCCCGCGGCGAGCATCTGGGTGCGGACGATGTGGGTGGCGAAGTCCTTGTCGCCGAGGCCGAACCACTCGGGGCCGACCCCGTACGCCTTCATCTCGGCCTTGATCGACCAGGTCTCCTCGGCCCGGCCCCAGCCCTGTTCCTCGTGGATGCCACCGCCGAGGGTGTACATCAGGGTGTCGAGGTCGGGGCAGACCTTGAGCCCGTAGAGGTGGATGTCGTCCCCGGTGTTGCCGATGACGGTGATCTCGTCGTCCGGCGTGACCACGTCCTTGAGGCCGCGCAGGAACCGCGCCCCACCGATCCCGCCTGCCAGTGCCACGATGCGCATGGCGCCCATCCTGCCAGGCGGGCCGGTGGCGGACGGCCAGGGACGGTCAGTGCTGGTGCTCGCCCGAGGTCTCGACGGCGCGCTCGGCCACGGCCGGGGTGCCGTACTGGTTCATCTCCACCAGGCCGGGGGAGTAGAGGTGGATCGAGACGGCCGGCTCGAGAGTGCCGTTGACCACCTCGTGCAGGTAGCCGGAGGAGAAGACCCGGCGGGCGCCGGGCCGCAGGGTGCGCACGCCCTCGCCGGCCTCGGTGAGCGAGCGCTCGACCAGCTCGCCCTGAACCACCGTCATGACGCCGTTGGCCGTGCCGTGGTCGTGGAAGCCACTGCTCTGGCCGGGCAGCCAGCTGAGCAGCCAGACCTCGTAGCCGGGGCCGGTCTCCAGCCGGGCGTACCAGCGGGTGAGGGCGTCGTAGCGCACCAGCGGGGCCCAGCGCTCGGTGTCGGCCGCGATCTCGCGCACCAGCCGGGCGTACCCGGCGACGGTGGTCGGGTGCTCCGGCAGGTCGGTGCGGGCCAGGTGCGGGAAGGCCAGCGGGTCACCGGCGATGCTGATGTCGCTCAGGCCGTCGGTCCACGGCTGGACGGGGGCGGTACGGGCGTTCCTGCTGCGGTCCCGGTTGCGCTTGCGGAGGCGGGGCAGTCGCATGTGAGGTGTCCTCGGTCGGCTGGAAGGAGGGCTCAGCCAAGACCGCGGAGTTTCGAAGGGGGACTGTCGCGCGGTGTCGGCCTCGGGTTCGAACCTGGGCGGCGCGCGGTGGGACGCGGGCGCCTAGATACAGGAACAGAGGCGACAACAGAGCGAGCTCGCGGCACGACGAAGCACGACCTGGCGGCTTCGAAGGGTGGCGAACTCTGACATGAGCCATAGCAGACCGCAACAGGGGGCGCGATGTCAACTGCCGAAGGGGACATTCGGTACAGATCACTCCCGAAGTACCGGATGGGGTGATAAATCACCCTCTAGGTTTCGATGCGAAGATCGCCGGGAAGGCAGCCGAAGGACCCGGCAACCGGGCCACCGCCCATCCGCGTCCCCCCGATCGGGGGGTGGTCAGGTCGGCGGCGGCCCGTGTTGACTGCTAGTCAGCCGGTGGGTGGTTGAGGGCGATTGCGTCCGATTCGGACCAAAGGCGCGGAACGCGCCGAATGTCCGGATATGTACACTTATCGTAGCGCCTTGGTGCCGGGGAGTGAATCCTTGGCCCAATACCAGAGCTCGGCTTGACTGGGCCAGAGTGACGCACATGTAATTTCACTCGTGTCGTTCCGCCGCTCCAGGCAACGGCAACACCACGGGGACGCCACAAGGGGCAGAGGAGGCGCGCCAAATGAGCGAGCTCTTTGAGCTGTTGATCGGTGAGGGCATCGAGGAGGAAGAGGAAGAGCTCGGCTGGCAGGAGCGGGCGCTCTGCGCCCAGACCGACCCGGAGTCCTTCTTCCCCGAGAAGGGCGGCTCCACCCGCGAGGCCAAGAAGGTCTGCCTCGCCTGCGAGGTCCGCTCCGAGTGCCTCGAGTACGCCCTCGCCAACGACGAGCGCTTCGGCATCTGGGGCGGCCTCTCCGAGCGCGAGCGCCGCCGGCTCAAGAAGAGCGCCGTCTGAGGCCACCGAGGCCCCGGCAGCACCCAGGGCTCGTGCCCGTGCATTTCAGCGCCTCACCGACGGAACGGTGGGGCGCTTTCGCATGCCCGCACCGGCCCGGGGGCACCACGGACGCCCGGAGCCGTTAGTGTGGTGCGCCAGCCGGATGCCCTCGGGGTATCGAGGCCGCCGGAAGCTGCATCCACCGAACACTGGGGCCTGCGCACTCGATGACTGTCCACAGCCACCAGAGCGGCTTCGCCGCCGTCAGGCCTCCCGCCTACCCGCGCCATCTCGTCACGGCCGTGATCGTCTCGCACGACGGCGCCCGCTGGCTCCCGCAGGCCCTGGCCGGCCTGCTCGGCCAGGACCGCCAGGTGCAGCGCATCCTCGCCGTCGACACCGGCTCCACCGACAACTCGCCCCAGCTGCTCCAGGACACCCTCGGCGACTGGCTGCCCGAGAGCGGCCCGCTGGTGCTCGGCCGCCGCTCCGGCTTCGGCAACGCCGTCGGCCAGGCCGTGCACAGCGCGCCCCCGCTGCGCCCCGAGGACCTGCCCTACAGCCTCGACCCCTCCGGCTACGACCCCGTCACCGGCGGCTGGGACGACTTCGGCGACCCGCTCGGCGCCGAGGACGACCTCGGCCGCAGCGGCCCGCGCGAGACCAGGCCGGTCGAGTGGCTCTGGCTGCTGCACGACGACTGCGAGCCGCAGACCGACGCGCTGCGCCGCCTGCTGCAGGTCGCCGACAGCACCCCGACCGCCGCCGTGATCGGCCCCAAGCTGCGCAGCTGGTACGACCGGCGCCAGCTCCTCGAGGTCGGCGTCACCATCGCCCGCTCCGGCCGCCGATGGACCGGCCTGGACCGCCGCGAGCAGGACCAGGGCCAGCACGACCAGGTCCGCCCGGTGCTCGCCGTCTCCACTGCGGGCATGCTGGTGCGCCGGGACGTCTTCGAGGAGCTCGGCGGTTTCGACCAGGCCCTCCCGCTGATGCGCGACGACACCGACTTCTGCTGGCGGGTCAACGCCGCCGGCCACCGCGTGGTGGTCGCCCCCGACGCCGTGCTCCGGCACGCCGAGGCCGCCAGCCGCGAGCGCCGCGCCATCGACTGCGGCACCGCGCACCCGCACCGGGTCGACAAGGCCGGTGCCGTCTACACCCTGCTCGCCAACTCCAAGGGCGCGCTCTTCCCCTACGTCCTGCTCCGCCTGGTGCTCGGCACCCTGGTCCGGGTCATCGCCGACCTGGTCGGCAAGGACCCGCGCCGGGCCTTCGACGAGCTGGCCGGCCTCGGCCACGAACTCGTCCGGCTGCCCCGCCTGCTGCTCGCCCGCAAACGCCGGGCCCGCACCCGCAGCGGCGACGCGCTCGACGACCGCACGCTCTTCCCCGCCCCCGGCGCCACCGCCCGGCTCGCCGTCGAACAGGCCATCAGCTCCCTGGGCATCGGCGGCGGAGGCGACGACTCCGGCCGGCACGGCTCCACCGAGTCCGGGCCCGGCGACGAGGACGCCGACGACCTGGTCGTCGAGCAGTTCGCCCTGCTCAAGAAGCTCGCCCGGCGCCCCGCACCGCTCCTGTTCACCGCCCTGCTGATCTTCGCGCTGCTCGCCTGCCGCGACCTGCTCGGCAGCGGCAGCCTGCTCGGCGGCGCGCTGCTGCCCGCCTCCGACGGCGCCTCCGGCCTGTGGACGGCGTACGCGGGCAGCTGGCACCCCGTCGGCACCAGCACCACCGCGAGCAGCCCGCCCTACCTGGCCGTGCTCGCCGTGCTCTCCAGCGTGCTGTTCGGCAACGCCGACCTCGCCGTCACCCTGATCGTGGTGCTCGCCGTGCCGCTCGCGGCCGTCAGCGCCTACCTGGTCTCCCGGCCGCTGATCGAGTCCAAGCTGGTCCGCGCCTGGGCCAGCGCCGCGTACGCCCTGCTGCCCGCCACCGCCGGTGCGCTGGCCCAGGGCCGGATCGGCACCCTGGTGCTGGCCGTGCTGCTCCCGCCGCTGGCCCGCGCCGCCGCGATCACCGCCGGCCTCGGCATCCGTGCCGAGACCGCCGCCCGCGGCGGCCGCCCCGGCTGGCGCTCCGCCTGGATGACGGTGCTGATGCTCACCGTATCCACCGCCTTCGTGCCGCTGACCTGGGCCATCGCCGTCCCGCTCTCGCTCGCCGCACTGGCGCACGCCGTGCTGCGCGGCGGTGCCTTCGGCTCCGGCCCCGAGGCGCTGCGCCTGCTCGGCCTGCGCGTCCTGGTGATCCTCGGCGTGCCCGTCCTGGTGCTCGCCCCCTGGTCGCTCGGCGTGCTGTCGCACCCGTCCCGGCTGCTCCTGGAGGCCGGGCTGCCCGGCCTGACCGGTGACCCGGCCAGCCCGCTCGGGCTGGTGCTGGTCAACCCCGGCGGCTCCGGCGTGCCGCCGGTCTGGCTCTCCGCCGGCGTGGTGCTCTCGGCCCTGGCCGCCCTGCTGCGCGCCGACCGCCGCCGCGCCGTGCTGGCCGCCTGGGGCGCCGCCGGGGCCGGCCTGGTCTTCGCCGTCGCCGTCGCGGGCACCAGCGTCACCCCGGCCTCAGGCGGGCCGGCCGTGGCCGCGTGGTCCGGCCCCGCGACCCTGCTCGCGGGTGTCGCCCTGCTGGCCGCCGCCGCGATCGGCGCCGACGGCGCCAACGCCCGTGTCGCCGGGATCGCCTTCGGCTGGCGCCAGCCGGTGGCCGCCCTGGTGGTGGCCGGCGCCGTGCTGGCCCCCTTCGGCACCGCCGTCTGGTGGGCCGTCACCGGCGCCGCCGGGCCGCTGGCCCGCGCGAGCGCCGTGCAGGTCCCCGCGTTCGTCGCGGAGGAGGCCGCCACCTTCAGCCGCCCGCGCACCCTGGTGCTCGCCGGCGACGCCTCCGCCACCGACGTCCGCTTCGCGCTGGTGCGCGGCGCCGGCCTGACCCTCGGCCAGGCCGAGGGCACCGTCGACACCTCCGACGCGGCCCAGGACGGGCTGACCAAGCTGGTCGGCAGCCTGCTCGCGGGCTCCGGCGGCGAGCAGGCCAAGGCCCTGGCCGGCTACGGCGTCGGGTACGTCGAGGTGAAGGACCCGATGACCGCCAAGGTCCGCGACGTGCTCGACACCACCCCGGGCCTGACCAGGCTCAACCAGGAGAACGGCGCCGCCCTCTGGCAGGTCACCGGCGCCCCCGGCACCCGGGCCGTCATCACCGGCGGCAAGACCGCGCCCGTCCCGGTGCCCGCCGGTGTGCACGACATCGACGTGACGATCCCGGCCGGCCCCGCGGGCCGGGTGCTCCGCCTCGCCGAGAGCGCCGACAGCTCCTGGCAGGCCACCCTGGACGGCACCGCGCTGGAGGCCACCGACCCGGTGGACGGCTGGGCCCAGGGCTTCAAGCTGCCCGCCGGCGGCGGCCACCTGGAGGTCACCCGCGGCGGCAGCATGCTGCACAGCGGCTGGATCGCCGCGCAGCTGCTGCTCGGCCTCACCGTCCTGGTGCTCGCGCTGCCCGGCCGTCGCAACCACAACGACGACGACCTCCCGGAGGACGTGGCCGCGGCCGCGGCGCTCGCCGCCCAGGCGCAGGCCCAGGCCCCGCTGCCCGGCAGCCGCCGGGCCCGCCGGATGGCCGAGCGCGGCGAGGGCGAGGCCGAGAACGCCGAGCCCGAGACCGGGGTGTACGCCGCCGTGCCGCCCCAGGCCGCCGAACCCGCCCCCGAGGCGTACCCGGAGCAGCAGTACGGCGACTACCCGGCCGCGCAGCCCGCGGCCGTCCCGTACGAGCAGCAGCAGTACGGCGACCCCTACGGCGATCCGTACGCCCAGCAGGGCTACGCCGGGCAGACCTACCAGGAGCAGCCCTACGGGGACCCGTACTCCCAGCAGCAGTACGCCGGGCAGGGCTACCCGGAACAGCAGCCGTACGCCGACCCGTACGCGCAGGCGCCGCAGCCCGGCCAGTACTACGACCCGTACGCGGGGCAGGGCTACCCGGCCCAGGAGCAGCAGCCCTGGGTGCCCGGCCAGCAGCAGCCCTACGACCCCGCGCAGCAGCCCTACGACCCCACGCAGGACGGCGAGGACCCGTACGGCACCGGCGGTCACCCGCACCACCACGGAACGGGGCACTGACCCATGAAGAAGCCCAGCATCAAGGCGCCCAAGCTCAAGGCCCCGCAGCTCAAGCTGCCGCGCGTCGGCGGCTCCGCCGAGCCCGGCACCGAGGCGTCGGGGGCCGGCTCGGTCGCCCGCACCACCCAGTCGCTGCTCGCGGCGGCCGTGGTGCTCGCGGCGGTGTTCGGCATCGCCGAGCTGCGCCCGCCGGTCACCCCGGCCAAGGCCGCGCCGGCCGGCGCGGCCACCACCGCGCAGGTCGAGCGGACCACGGCGGTCTGCCCGCAGCCGCTCCAGGACCTCACCGGCACCACCGCCCTGACGCTGTTCAGCCCGGCCGGCGCCAAGGCCGCCGGCGGTACGGCGTACCTGAGCGACGTGGCGCCCCCGGCCGCTGCCCCCGCCACCCCGGCACCGGCCGCCTCGGCTCCGGCCACCCCGGCCCCGTCGGGCAGTGCCGCACCCGCCGCACCCGCCGCACCCAGCGACGCCCGGCTGAGCCTCGCCAAGCCCGGCGTGCCGGTCACCGGCCCGGCCGCCAACAACGACACCGCGCCCGGCACGGTGGCCGTCGCCACCGGCGGGTACGCCCCGGGCTTCACGGTGGGCCAGACCACCGTCGTCACCGACCCGGCCAACGCCGGGATGTCCGGCCTCACCTGCGCGCCCTCCGGCACCAGCTTCTGGTTCGCCGGAGCCAGCACCGACGGGAGCCGGACCGACTACGTCAGCCTGGTCAACGCCGACGCCGCGCCCGCCGTGGTCGACCTCAAGTTCTTCGGCGACAAGGGCCCGGTCGACGTCGACGCCGCCAACGGCATGACCATCGCCCCCGGTGCCTCCCAGGCGGTCCGCCTGAACACCCTGGTCAAGGGGGTCAAGGACCTCGCCGTGCACGTGGTGGCCCGCAGCGGCCGGGTCGGTGCCGCGCTGCACACCTCGGACGGCGGCAAGGGCGCCGACTGGCTGCCCGCCTCCACCGACCCGGCACCCACGGCGGTGCTGCCCGGGATCCCCGGCGACACGACCAACGCCCACCTGGTGGTGGCCGCGCCCGCCGACGACGACGCGGACCTCAAGATCCAGATCTCGGGCAAGAACGGCTGGTTCACCCCGGCCGGGCACGAGAGCATCCACGTCAAGGCCGGCATGGTCAACGCGGTGGACCTGGACAAGATCACCCGGGGCGAGGTCGGCGCGCTCCGGCTCACCCCGAGCGACCCGGCCCACCAGACGCCGGTGGTCGCCGGCCTGCGGATCGACCGGGGGCAGAACGGCAAGACCGACGAGGCCTGGATCTCCGGCGCCGCGCCGGTCGGCAAGCGCGCCAGCGTCTCCGACAACCGGGGCAACAACACCGGCACGCTCTACCTGACCGCGGCCGACACCGCCGCCAAGGTCCGGATCACCGCCTCGGCGGGCAACAACGGCGGCACCCCAGCCACCAAGGACCTCGACATCCCGGCCGGAGCCACCGTCAGTCTCCCCACCCTGGAGCCCGCCGGCCTCAACGGCACCTACGGCCTCACGGTCGAGACCCTCTCCGGCGGCCCGGTGCTGGCGGCCCGGATGCTCGCGGTGACCACCAAGGACATCCCGATGTTCACCATCCAGTCCCTGCGCGACGACCACAGCACCGTCCAGGTGCCGCAGTCGGCAGCCGACCCGGCGGTACTGGTGCGATAGCCGGCCCACGGGGCAGCACCGCCCTCGGTGGTGCTGCCTCAGTCCTCGTCGAAGCGGGGGTCGATCGCGTCCGGCGAGAGCCCCAGAAGATCGGCCACCTGCTCGATCAGGATCTCGTGCACCAGGGCGGCCCGGTCGTCCCGGGACTTGAAGCGGATCTCCACCGGGCGCCGGTACACCACGATCCGGCTCTTCGCCCCGCCGGAGGCCGGGATGAGCCGGCCGAGCGGCACGCTCTCCGGATCGCCCTCGACGTCCTCGGGCGAGGGCACCTCCTGGACGGCGAACTCCACGTCGGCCAGCTGCGGCCAACGCCGCTCCAGCCGTTCCACCGACTCGCGGACGTAGTCGTCGAACAGCTCCGACCGGGTCAGCGAGATCGGCACCTGAGGCGGCGCCAGCGGCCCGCGCAGGCCACGGCCGTGCCGGTCGCGGTGGCGACGGCGCAGCGGCGGCTCGGCCGGTGATCGGTGTGCGGAACTCTCCATGTCACCACCGAGCCTAGCCCTTGGGAGCCCGGAAGTGGACCACCTCGACCACCCTCGCGCCGCCGACACACCCCGTTCCGGGGGACCAGGTCTTCGCGGCCCGGTCGTCCGTGCTGTACCGTCCACCCTCGTGAGCTCTGTACGTCGTTGTTCGCGGACCGCGTGCGGCCGACCGGCCGTCGCGACGCTGACGTACGTCTACGCGGACTCCACCGCCGTCCTGGGCCCGCTCGCGACCTACGCCGAACCGCACTGCTACGACCTGTGCGCCGAGCACGCCGAGCGCCTCACCGCCCCGCGCGGCTGGGAGGTCGTCCGCCTGGCGGGGGAGAGCGGCCAGCTGCGCCGCAGCAGCGACGACCTGGAGGCCCTCGCCAACGCCGTCCGCGAGGCCGCCCGCCCGCAGCCCCCCACGCCCCGTCAGGACCAGGCCGGCCCCACCGAGGCCGGCCGCCGGGGGCACCTGAGAGTCCTCCGCTCGCCGGACAACTGAGGTTCACCCTCCACCCCGTCAAGCCGGGTACGCTGCCTACGTCTGAGTGGCCTACACCTGATGGAGCGGCAGTGCGGGACCTGAAGCAGTTGGTGAAGGCGTACGACGTGCGTGGTGTGGTGCCGGACCAGTGGGACGAGGGGTTGTCGCGGGCGT